>DNJW01000208.1:6379-6774 GCA_003488965.1 Lachnospiraceae bacterium
GGTATATGTATTTTGACAGGGACGGGACAGTAGTGGAAAGTTCGGAAAAAAGAACTTCCGGCATTCCGCAGGTAACAGGGCTTAAGTTTGATTATGTGGTGCTGAATGAACTTTTGCCGGTAGAAAATGATGAGATTTTTAAAAGGATTCTGGACATTACCCAGCTTCTGAATAAATATGAACTGATGGCGGACAAGATATTTTTTGACTCTGCTTATAATCTGACCTTATTTTTTGACGATGTAAGAGTGACATTAGGTTCCAATTCCGATATTGACCATAAAATTATACGGCTGAAAAGCATCCTTCCCGAATTGGAGGGGAAGAAGGGAACGCTGCGGATGGAGAATTATACGGAGGATACCAAGAATATCACTTTTCACCAGGAATAAAGG
>DNJW01000208.1:7038-9919 GCA_003488965.1 Lachnospiraceae bacterium
AATTTGGGAAAATAATTATATGATAACATGTAGGAGTTTAATAGGTATAATGAAGGAGGAAACACCTTGCTTGAGATTAAGACAAACGATGCTGAGGCTGCAGCGAAGATTATAGTGGTAGGAGTCGGCGGTGCAGGCAATAATGCTGTGAATAGAATGGTTGACGAAAGTATTGACGGAGTAGAATTTATTGGAATTAATACGGACAAGCAGGCCCTGCAGCTTTGCAAGGCACCGAAACTGCTTCAGATTGGGGAAAAACTGACAAAAGGTCTGGGGGCAGGAGCAAAGCCGGAAATCGGCGAAAAAGCTGCTGAAGAAAGCAGCGAAGAGATAACGGCGGCACTGAAAGGTTCGGATATGGTTTTTGTCACCTGCGGTATGGGCGGCGGTACAGGGACAGGTGCTGCTCCTGTGGTGGCGAAAATAGCCAAAGATATGGGAATTTTGACAGTAGGTGTGGTAACAAAGCCGTTCCGTTTTGAAGCAAAGGCGCGGATGGTAAATGCATTAAACGGTATAGAGAGAATTAAGGACAATGTGGATACACTTATTGTCATACCGAATGATAAGCTTTTGGAAATTGTTGACAGAAGAACTACGATGCCGGATGCGCTGAAAAAGGCGGATGAAGTGCTGCAGCAGGCAGTGCAGGGAATTACGGATTTGATTAATGTTCCTGCGGTTATTAACTTAGATTTTGCCGATGTACAGACCGTTATGAAAGACAAGGGCATTGCCCATATCGGTATCGGTTACGGCAAAGGGGATGATAAAGCGAGCGAGGCTGTTAAGATGGCGGTGGAAAGTCCGCTTCTTGAAACAACGATATCAGGAGCAACCCATGTAATTATTAATGTATCCGGCGATATTACCCTTGCGGATGCGGCAGATGCGGCGGATTATGTCCAGAATCTGGCAGGAGATGAGGTAAATATTATTTTCGGCGCTATGTATGATGCGAATAAGGCGGATACCTGCACAATTACTGTTATTGCAACGGGGCTGGAGGATGTGGCTGCGAAGTCAGCGCCTTCCTATACTTCCTATAAGCCGGGCTACATAACACCTTCTTCTTTGCAGGGAAAAACTTCCAGAGGTGCAGGAATGGTAACACCGGGCGGTGTATCGCCGTCTTTAGGCATTATGCCTAACGGCATGGGAACAACACCTTTAAAAAATATTCCGGGCATTAACAAGCCGGGGGATATTCGGAGTACGGTAGAGGAAAAAACATTGAAAATTCCTGATTTCCTGCAAAGGAAGTAGGAGAACTATAAAAAAGCAACAGAGGGAAGAGAAGGACAGAAACCTTAACAAAAAGGTTTCTGTCCTTTTTTACTTTATGGGAAAGTCCTTCGCCAGAAGGACATGAAGTGGCAAGGCCATAGGATTCGGGTGTCGAATCCGGCGGCAAATAACAGCGGTAAGGCGTGTCTTTTTGACAAAAAAAGCAGACAATTCTTTATATAATGATTTCTAAAAGGAGGTGACGGACAGGAGGATGGAAGCAGCATATATATGAGGTCTACGTTGACAGCCTTTTTTTTATGAACTTTGTCATGAACCTATACCTTTATGCACTTCTGGCCAAGACACTGAAGCGTACTGCCACGCGCTTTAGGTTAATCGGCGGGAGTGCAGCGGGGGCAGCTTTTTTTGTTTTCTGGGTGCTTTTGCCGGGAGTGCCGGCAATCATAAAAAGATATGTGGGACCTATGGGAATCAGTCTGATTGCGGCAGCATTTATTTTACGGCTGGACAGCATAAGGATGGTATGGAAGGCGGCGGGATATCTATCCGTGTACGCCTTTGCTTTTGGGGGAATGATGAAATTTTTATTTTCGGCAGTACCTTTTCTTAAAGGGAAGCAGGAAAAAGCATGGTACATACTTGGGGCCGGAATGCTTGGTTATCAGGCAGCTGCCTGGTGGATTGTCCGGATTAGAAAAAAGCGGCAGGAGGATATTTACAAGGTCCGGCTGCGGGGCAGCCGGAACGAAATTGAACTGGATGCGCTGATGGATACCGGAAACAGCCTGAGGGAGCCTGTGAGCGGCAGACCGGTATCGGTAGTGGAGGAGGAATATTTTCTCAGGCTTTTGGAAATTAAGGCGCCTGAAAGACTGAAAGTAATTCCTTATCACAGCATAGGCAAAAGCAACGGTATTATGGAAGGGTATGAAGTCCCTGAGATAATTATAAAAGGCAAGGAAGAAAATCTGCGGTGGCAGAAGGCAATTATTGCTGTCAGCAGGAACAAAGTATCCGCAGACGGAAAATATCAGATGATATTGCATCCGGATTTGTGCAATGAAACATTGCTCCGGAAAAACACACGGCACAGGAGGCCGGAAATGACTACAGCACAGGAGGGAAAATAAATGATTTTTAAAGTGGCAATACCGGGGAAGATACAGTTTAAAATAATAAAAAAAGAACCGAATTTTTTTATGACCAGACAGGGGGATATCCATTACATAGGCGGAACGGAAGTCCTGCCGCCGCCTCTTGAGGTTGAGAAAGAAAATGAAGTCATTAGTGATTTGGGAACAGAATATGAGGATGAGGCAAAATCCATCCTGATAGAGCATAATCTGCGTCTGGTGGTGTATATCGCAAAAAAATTTGACAATACCGGGGTGGGAGTGGAGGACCTGATATCGATTGGGACCATAGGGCTGATAAAATCAATTAACACCTTTAACCCGGAAAAGAACATTAAGCTGGCAACTTATGCTTCCAGATGTATTGAGAATGAAATCTTAATGTACTTAAGAAGAAATAATAAGACAAAGCTGGAGGTGTCCATTGATGAACCCCTGAATGTGGACTGGGACGGCAATGAACTTTTGCTCTCGGATATTCTCGGGACGGATGA
>DNJW01000208.1:10188-10521 GCA_003488965.1 Lachnospiraceae bacterium
GTGGACTGGGACGGCAATGAACTGCTTCTGTCAGATATTCTCGGAACGGACGAGGATGTGATTTACCGTGATATTGAAAATGAAGTGGAAAGGAAGCTGCTGCTCAAGGCTATTAATAAATTATCGGACCGGGAGAAAACAATTATTAATCTCCGGTTCGGCCTAGGTACCCCGGACGGACAGGAGATGACACAGAAGGAAGTGGCCTCATTGCTTGGCATATCCCAGTCCTATATATCGAGACTGGAGAAAAAAATAATGAAACGGCTGAAAAGGGAGCTGATTAGAGAGGAATAGTTTTGCCTTATTGGATTCGGGTGTCAAAAGCCCTAT
>DNJW01000350.1 GCA_003488965.1 Lachnospiraceae bacterium
AGCGGAATCATGGAGGTTAGTATGCAGATGTACCGGTATAGTAGCCCGGAGGAAAGCCTATTCCTCAAGGAGCCCCTTAAAAAACGTCAGTACTTGGTGAGGTTTTTCACGAACCTAGTACTGCTACGTTTTTTGTGGAGCGGGAGCGCGGCGACGGAGGAATAGGCTTTCCTCCGGGCGGACTGCCAACCAATTTATAATCGCCAACCATATATATTCAAAATAGAACACTCCGCCCCCAATGTCAACGATGCGTCCCCAAAATCGTAAATAATATCGTAAAAAGGATAAATGGTGTCGTACCATTTTTCTGATAACTATATTATGATAAATATAGTAGATTTTGGACAGAGGAGGCAATTTTATGCAGGAACCGGCATCGGAGCAGATTTTTGGAAATTATACGGCTTGGAAGGTGGAGGTTCTGGATGCGAAGCCTGCCCTTTGCCGGGTACGCTGGAAAAATGCAAGTATTTTTATCCGCAAGGATTTGGTCATGACGGTTTACGGAAAACGATAGGAGGATGGGACAAAATGGAAAAGGTGAAATTTAATGAAGGCTGGAAAGTATGGAAGGACTTGGATCCGTTTGAACTGGTATTCCGGGTGCCTTATGATGCGAAAGAAGTAGATCTGCCTTATGATGCGATGTTCCATGAAGAGCAAAAGCAGGGAGCGGCAAACGGCGGCTATACGGGAAATATTGACGGGGCGGAATACAAATATTATAAACGTTTTTTTGTGCCGGAAGAATATAGGGGCGGCCATGTGCTGCTGCAGTTTGAAGGGGTGTACAGGAACGCCAGCGTATTTGTCAATCAGTCGAAGGTGGGCGGAAGCGCTTACGGCTATACCGATTTTACGGTGGAAGCGGGAGATTACCTGAAATACGGGGAGGAAAATGAAGTATTGGTTGCCGTAAAATGCGGCACGAGAAGCAGCCGCTGGTACAGCGGGGCGGGAATTTATAAGGATGTGTGGATGATTCACGGCGGCAGCATTTATATGAAGCCCGGCGATTTGCGTTTTACTACCTTAGAAGCAGAGGAGGACGGGGCACTGGTTTGCATATCCGCTAAAATACATAATGACAGCCTGTCGGCCAGAACTCTTTTTGCCAGAATAGAGATAAAGGATAAAGAGGGAAATGCGGCGGCAGATAATACTTATCCGGTAAGAATCAACAGCCGTTCTATCGTGGAACTGCGGAAAAATATTTATGTGGACAAAGCGAAACTGTGGGATGAATTTTCGCCGGAGCTTTACACGGTAACGGTAACTTTGTCGGATGAGGAAAGGGTGCTGGACAGGGCGGATATGACCTCCGGTATACGGAAGCTTTCCCTAGATTCCCGTCACGGTCTTAGGGTAAACGGCAAAACGGTGAAGCTGCGGGGAGCCTGCATCCACCATGACCAGGGAATTCTCGGTGCGGCAACCTATGATGATTATGAATACAGGCGCATAAAACGTTTAAAAGAGGCGGGATTTAATGCAGTGCGTTCCGCCCATAATCCGGCATCCCAGGCATTGCTCAAAGCTTGTGACAGGCTGGGCGTTTATGTGATGGATGAGCTGGTGGATGTGTGGAATAAAAGCAAGGTAAGCTATGATTATGCTGTTGATTTTTCCAGATGCTGGGAGAGCGATATTGAGCATATGGTTGAGGCGGATTATAACCATCCCTGCGTGGTTATGTATTCTACGGGAAACGAGATTTTTGAGATATGTACGGAAAAAGGCTTTGAAACAAGCCGGATGCTGAGCGATAAATTTCATGAAATGGACCCTGCCCGCTATACGACCAACGGTATAAACGGGGCATTTGCAGCGGGGGACGGACTGGCAAAGATTGTGGATGATATTACGGAAGGAAAAGCCGATACCGGAAAGGGAGACGTGAATGTCTTTATGATGGCGATGGAGACCAATATGCCGGGTATTGTAGCGCATCCGATTATCGGCGGTATATTGGATAAGCTGGAAACTACCATGGATATTATCGGATATAATTACATGACTGCCCGTTATCTGATGGATGCCGGAAAGTATGCGGACCGGGTGATGGTGGGAACGGAAACCTATCCGAAGCAGATTGCGGAAAATTGGGATGCTATTACCAGATGTCCGGCTGTTATCGGCGATTTTACCTGGACGGGATGGGATTATCTCGGCGAAGTGACTTGCGCATACCCGGATTTGATGAATCTGGGAGGGGATATTTCCATTACCGGCAGCAGGCGCCCTGTTTCTTATTATAGGGAGATTGTATTTGGCCTGACCAAACAGCCTTGCATCGCCGTACAGAATCCGAAGAGTTTTGGGATACCCCGGAATTTCGGTCCCTGGTGCTTTACGGACTGTACTTTCTGCTATTCTTATGAAGGACAGGAAGGCGCTCCCATTATGATTCAGGTATACGGCGGAGGGGACAGCGTGGAGCTGTTTGTCAACGGCAAGTCTTTGGGGATACAGCCCTGCGGAAAACAGACCCGTTATGAGACACAGTTCCGTACCGTTTATGAGCCAGGGGAACTGCTGGCGGTGGCATATGAAAACGGGCAGGAAATCGGCAGGACAACGCTTCGTACGGCAGGAAAGCCGGAAACCGTAGCGCTGACGGCGGAAGAATACGAAACCTTAGTGTTTGTTAATATAGATGTGGTGGATGCAAACGGTCTTCTTGCGGCGGATGCCGCAACGCCTCTTTCGATTCAGGTAGAGGGCGGTGCAAAGCTGCTTGCTTTTGGAGGCGTGAAGGCGTTGCACCGTAACGGTTATGAATTGCCTGATACTTTCGCGGGAGAAGGGCATGCCCTTGCCGTTTTAAAGAGGACAGGGGAAGAAAAAATTGCGGTAACAGTGACAGGCGAGAATCTGAAGGAACAGAGAATAGAGATATAGTAATTCAGGTGTCAAAAGCCCTATATTGAAGTTGTTGATGGCAGATTGCACAAAAGAATTTGAACAAATTCCATTGCTCGGAGCATTCCGATGATGCCCCTA
>DNJW01000413.1:0-498 GCA_003488965.1 Lachnospiraceae bacterium
ATCTGCAGAGAGAATAACCATATAGATATTGATTTGTATGAGAAATACGGCGTAAAGAGGGGGCTGAGAGATAAAAACGGGGAAGGTGTGCTTGCCGGTCTGACCAATATTTCCCTGATTAAGTCCCAGGAGATAATTGATGGGAAAAGGGTTCCTTGTGAAGGACGTTTATTATATAGAGGGTACGATATTATAGATTTGGTCAGAGGATTTGAGCATAGTTCCCGGTTTGGATTTGAGGAAATAGCATATTTGCTGCTGTTCGGCAATCTGCCGGATAAGGAGCAGCTGAAGGAATTTAAAGGAAAACTGGCGATGATGAGGACTCTTCCTACTAATTTTACACGGGATGTTATTATGAAGGCATCCAGTAAAGACATCATGAGTTCCCTGACAAAGAGTGTATTGACCCTTGCCTCTTATGATAAGCAGGCATCGGATCTTAGCATTCCTAATGTTTTAAGGCAGTGCATGATGCTTATCAGCGTATTCCCTATG
>DNJW01000413.1:804-3267 GCA_003488965.1 Lachnospiraceae bacterium
ATGCTTATCAGCGTATTCCCTATGCTGTCGGTATACGGATATCAGGCCTACAACCATTATGAAAGGGACGAGAGCCTTTACATACACAGACCGGATGCGGCTCTTTCCACAGCGGAAAATATTCTGCGCCTGCTGCGTCCTGATATGAAATACTCGGAACTGGAGGCCAGGGTTCTGGATATTGCGCTGGTTTTGCATATGGAGCACGGCGGCGGCAACAATTCTACTTTTACAACCAGGGTGGTAACTTCATCCGGTTCCGATACATATTCTGTGATTGCGGCGGCGCTTTCCTCCCTGAAAGGACCAAAGCATGGAGGGGCAAATATAAAAGTAGTGGAAATGATGGCCAATATCAAAAAGCATGTAAAAGATATCAATGATGAAGAAAAAGTGAAGGATTATCTGGCAAGGATGTTGAATAAAGAAGTATTTGATAAAAGCGGGCTGATCTACGGCATGGGTCATGCGGTTTATTCTATTTCGGATCCCAGGGCAGTGATTTTTAAAAGCTTTGTGGAAAGGCTGGCTCTGGAAAAAGGACGTAAAGAGGATTTTAGGCTGTATTCTATGATTGAGCGTCTGGCGCCTCAAGTTATTGCGGAGAGGCGTAATATTTATAAAGGGGTAAGCGCCAATGTGGACTTTTACAGCGGATTTGTATATAGCATGCTGGACATTCCTTTGGAGCTATATACTCCGATTTTTGCTATGGCGAGAATTGTGGGATGGAGCGCGCATCGGCTGGAAGAGCTGATTAATGCGGATAAGATTATCCGCCCGGCTTATAAAAGCGTAATGAAGGAACGGACTTACAAGGATTTGAAGGAGAGAGAAAATTGAAATTGCAGCGTACAAAATTTCAGGAGAAACTGAATGAAGCGCTAAAAGCCGTGCTGCCGATTATCGGTATTGTGCTTGTTCTTTGCTTTACTGTGGCGCCTATTTCTCCCAGTATACTGATGGCATTTTTAATAGGGGCGGTGCTTTTGGTTATTGGAATGATGTTTTTTACATTGGGAGTCGAGATTTCAATGACTCCAATGGGCGAACGGGTGGGTACTTGTATGACCCAGTCTAAAAAGCTTCCGGTTATGGTGCTGTTTGGCTTTCTTCTGGGAGTGGTAATTACCGTTTCAGAACCGGATTTACAAGTATTGGCGGAACAGGTGCCGTCTATTCCAAATCTTGTTCTTATTTTTGCAGTGGCTTTCGGGGTAGGGATTTTCCTTGTGATTGCCTTGCTGCGTATGCTGTTTGGCATTCCGTTATCTTATATGCTTCTGCTTTTTTATGGAATCGTCATTGTGCTGGCTTTTTTTGTACCGAAGGATTTTCTGGCGGTGGCATTTGATGCCGGCGGCGTAACCACCGGACCTATGACTGTCCCGTTCATTATGGCTATGGGTGTAGGTATTGCAGCAATAAGAAATGATACCCACGCTGCGGACGACAGCTTTGGTTTAGTATCCCTTTGTTCGATTGGTCCGATACTTTCGGTATTGGTACTGGGGCTGATTTACCATCCGGAGAGCACCGGCTATGTTCCGGAACAGATTCCGGATATTGACAATTCTGTGGAGCTTTGGAGGCTGTTTGCTGAAGGGTTTCCGGAATATATGCGGGAAATGGCAGTGTCTCTTTTTCCGATTGTGGCATTTTTCGGAGTTTTTCAGATTATTTTCAAAGGAATGCAGAAGCGTACCCTGATTAAAATAAGTATCGGGCTGGTTTATACCTATGTGGGTCTGTTCCTTTTTCTGACAGGGGTAAATGTTGGTTTTATGCCTGCCGGGAATTATCTGGGGCAAGTGATAGCATCCAATCCCTACCGGTGGATTATTATTCCGATAGGTATGTTAATCGGTTATTTTATCGTATTGGCAGAACCGGCAGTATATGTTTTAACAAAACAGGTAGAGGATATTACTTCCGGTGCAGTGTCGGCAAAGTCTATGAGCCTGAGTCTGTCCGTGGGAGTATCGGTATCCTTAGGGCTTGCCATGATACGTGTGCTGACAGGAATTTCTATTTTATGGTTTATTATTCCGGGGTATGGGATTGCCCTTCTGCTATCCTTTGTGGTGCCTAATATTTTTACGGCAATTGCTTTCGACTCCGGCGGCGTGGCTTCCGGTCCTATGACGGCAACGTTTCTGCTGCCTTTTGCAATGGGGGCCTGCGTAAGCGTAGGCGGCAATATTGTAACCGATGCCTTTGGAGTGGTCGCCATGGTTGCCATGACACCGCTGATTACAATCCAGATTCTTGGGCTTGTCTATAAAATCCGTTCGGCAAAGGCAGCGCTGGTACCGCAGCCCGCAGGGATGGGCTGGCAGGAAGCTTTCGAACTGCTTGATGACAATGAGATTATTGAACTGTAGAACTGGAAATTTTTAGAAAACACCAAATTAGCAGGTTGAGAGAAAGGCATGGATTTTAGTGTGAGAAGAACTTCTAATC
>DNJW01000136.1 GCA_003488965.1 Lachnospiraceae bacterium
ACTGCTCTTCCTCATATGTATAAGTGCTTACTATTGCATAAAAATTTCCTTCTCCGTCCGTCCCAACCTGCTGGATGCTGCTGTTCGCTCCAAAATCCAGCGGAATCATTTCCGGCGTATCCCCGCCGATTTTCAGCATAGCAAGATATTCCGTATATTCCTGCTTTTCCTCGTCATAAGAACCCGTCCGGTAGTAAATCATATCCCCGTCTACAAAAACCTGATCCGCTCCGTTCTCCGCCTTCAGTTTCTGGTATTCCGGCACATACACAAATTCCTTATCCGCCGTGGTATTCCCTGCGTCTGAACCGCCACAGCCCGCAGCCTGCAGCCCAAACATTCCAAGCAATATAGAAAATATTGCTTTCTTCCAATTGATTTTTTTCATCATTTTACACCCCATGTCCGCTTTGGCGGACTCAAAATCAATAGTTAAAAGTGCTTTTCTTTCAACCTTCCAGTCATGCCGCCTATGGAGGCACAGACACAACACATAGTATTCCGCTGTCTGGCAGCAAACTATATATTGAATCATATCACAGACTCATCCGCTATACAATCATGCATTTCTTAATAATTTCTGAATCTAATTTTTAAAGCTGTGAATCGGCGCCGGAATTCTTCCGCCTCTGTTTACAAAGGCATCGCAGGAAAAACCGTTGACCGGAATAATCGGGGCATGTCCCAACAGTCCTCCGAATTCCACGCTTTCTCCTACACCTTTGCCGATTACAGGAACAATTCTCACTGCTGTTGTCTTCTGATTCACCATTCCGATTGCCATCTCATCCGCAATAATGCCCGAAATCGTCGTTGCCTTGGTATCCCCCGGAACCGCAATCATATCCAGTCCTACCGAACATACGCAGGTCATTGCTTCCAGCTTCTCTAATGTAAGAGCCCCTGCGGCCACCGCATCTATCATTCCCTGATCTTCGCTGACCGGAATAAACGCCCCGCTTAATCCTCCCACATAGGAAGAGGCCATCACACCGCCTTTCTTTACTTGGTCATTCAGCAAGGCAAGGGCCGCCGTTGTTCCCGGAGCGCCTGCATATTCCAACCCGATTTCACATAAAATATCGGCAACGCTGTCACCTATTGCCGGTGTCGGCGCTAAGGATAAATCTACAATCCCAAAAGGCACTCCCATCCTCTTAGATGCTTCCTTCGCCACCAGCTGTCCTACTCTTGTCACCTTAAATGCCGTCTTTTTAATGGTTTCGCACAGCACTTCGAAATTTTCGCCCCGCACTTTACTGAGAGCCGTTTTCACTACGCCCGGACCGCTGACACCTACGTTAATAACTCTGTCGCTTTCCGTCACGCCATGAAAAGCTCCTGCCATAAACGGATTGTCGTCCGGCGCATTGCAAAATACCACTAGCTTGGCACAGCCCAAAGAATCCGCGTCCTTTGTATATTCCGCCGTCTTTTTTACCGTTTCACCCATCAGCTTCACCGCATCCATATTGATTCCGGTTCTGGTAGAGCCCAGATTCACGGAACTGCACACCCTTTCTGTCACGGAAAGAGCTAACGGGATGGATTCAATCAAAAGCCGGTCTGCTTCTGTCATGCCCTTGGATACCAGTGCCGAATAGCCGCCGATAAAATTAACCCCTACTTCATGGGCTGCTTTATCCAAAGTTTTAGCAATTTCTGCAAAGTCCTCTGCCGAACTGCATGCAGCCCCTCCCACAAGGGCAATAGGGGTCACTGATATCCTTTTATTCACAATAGGAATACCGAATTCTTTCGAAATCTCCTCTCCGGTTTTTACCAGATCCTTGGCAGCCTCATAAATTTTACCGTATAATTTTTCCTTTAATCTTTCCAGATTGGAATCCATGCAGTCCAACAGACTGATGCCAAGCGTGATTGTCCTTACATCCAGATTTTCCTTTTCAATCATCTGGTTTGTTTCTGCCACTTCAAATATATTAATCATTCTTGATCTCTCCTAAATTCTATGCATTTTATCAAAGATTTCTTCTTTCTGGCATTTAATAATAACGCCGATTTCCTCTCCGAGCTTATCCAATTCGTCCGCAATATCGCCAAAGTGTTTCTCCGTCCGGCACATGTCTACAATCATCATCATATTGAAATATCCCTGCACAATGGTCTGTGAAATATCCAGAATATTGATTTTATTTTCTGCCAGATACGTACATACTCTTGCAATGATGCCCACTGTATCCTTGCCAACAACAGTAATAATTGTCTTTTTCATATCCGCTCCGTTTCTGCAGCCCTGATGCGCTGCCCTTTATGCAATTTCTATTATTTTCGAAAGTTCGCTTCTGTTTGCTATGTATATCGGGAAATCATCCGCCTTATAGCCGTTTTCCGACATTGCAATTTCTACTCTTACCGTTTCGTAAGCCAGTTCCGGCAGATTGTTCTCCTTGCTTAAATGTCCCAGAACAATTGCCTGCATCCCTTCATTAAGCAGGCGGCAGAGCAGCTGTCCGGAAAGCTCGTTGGAAAGATGCCCCCTATCTCCGGCAATCCGCTTTTTTAAATAATAAGGATACGGTCCCACCTGAAGCATATTGGCGTCATGGTTTGCCTCAATCAGCAAAGCATTCATCCCTCTCAGACATTCTACCGTATAATCGTTATAGCAGCCCAAATCCGTTATAATTCCCAGCCGCTGCCTTCCATGGCTGATACGGTACGCTACCGGCTCCGCCGCATCATGGGAAATTTTCATAGGATTTAAAACCAAATCCTTAAGCGTTACTTTATTGTCCACTGTCACTTCCTGAAACAGACACTCATCAATCCCGCTGCCTGCCGACGAATGCCTGACTGCCTCTAAAGTCCCTCTCGTCCCATAAATCGGAATGCCATACTTGCGCGCCATAATCCCCAGCCCGTTAATATGATCCGCATGTTCATGGGTAATGAATATCCCGTCCAATTCCTCCGCCTTTATTTCCAGCTTTTCCAATCCCTCTTTTATTTTTTTGCCGCTGATTCCAGCGTCCACCAATATATGTGTGGTATCGGAACCCACATAAATACAGTTTCCGCTGCTCCCGCTGGCAATACTGCACATCCGCATCCTTTTATCCAGCCCTTTCCAATGCACATAGGCACTGTTACTTTTCCCAATAAACCTCTATGACATCGCCGTTTTGTATTTCTTCCATATGTCTGGCTTTGCTGCCGTTGCGCTTTGTCACCACACAGGAACCCTTCGGAGTAGACAAATCAAAATCAATATAGTCAAAAACATCCACAAATACATAAGAAGCCTTCCCTTCCATCGTTACCGGCCGGCCGTTTACCAGAACTGTAATCTTTTCCTGGGGCTTCCCTACAGCTGCCATACCTTCTGCCGTCGTACTTTCCGCCGTCTTTCTTTCCTTGTTTTCTGTCCGTCCATACTCCCATTCCGGCTCCGGTACATCGTCCCATACCGTTCCTGATTCCAAGTCTTCTACATCGTCAAAGGCTTCCTCTTCCATAGCTTCCGGTTCCCAGTCCTCCTGTCCGTTATCGCCAGCCATTTCCACCCTTTCCCTCGCAGCCGCCCAGGTATCGGCATCGGTTTCCTTCATCGTCCAGGACACCGTAAAATTTTCATACACATAAGTATCCATATCCGCCAGCTTATTGTTTACATACATACGGAGCCGGTTATCTACCATCACATCCATAAAATCGGCAATCTGCTTTACTGTATAATAATTCAGCATTTCTATTATATCATTATTTCTGATATCGTAATAGCCGGATTGGAGCTGTCCGTTCACCCGGGCAAATTTCGGCAAATCTATTTTTTTATCATTTACCGTTACCCTTATCACACCGCCAAATTCATTTAACGCTCCTAGCTCTACAGCAGCATCTGCTCCTGCCGTGGAAGGAATCACCTCAATTCTGTCTCCTCCCCGGATAGGAGTGTGTATGTCCGCCTCTTCCCCGTTTACCCGTATCACCGCTGCTTCTCCCAGCTGTCCTCTCACAATTCTGGCTTTTCCGTTCACTGTAAAATTCAGTTCTTTTCCCCTTTTCGGGAACAGCCCTTCTTTTTCAAATTCCGCCTGCATCGCAGCATCCACTACCGCCAGCATATTATTATCATATAATTTTACTCTCTGCCCGTTAAAATCTACAAATATAAAATTATTGCTCTGTTCATAAAAGCTTAAGCAGATGCCAATGGGTGTTACCAGAAGGGAATCCTTCACTATATTTTCCTCCAGAAAATCAATGGACTGCATCACCTCGCCTCCGCGCACGGCAACCCTTTCCTGCTGAATTCCCAGCTGATCCGCCAGACTGTCCGTATATCCTTCTATTTTACCGCCTCCGCCTACTACAAAAACAGCACTGACCGATTTTCCTCCGTTCAGTTCCTTTATCTTATCGGCTACCTGAAGCGTCATGGAATCAATGACCGGTTTTAACACCTCCAGCAGTTCATCCTTGGCAATGCTTTGCTGCAGGCCCATAATATCCTTAAAGGTAATTTCTTCCATCATTCCGGCGTCTTTTTTAATCTGTTCCGCCGTTCCAAAGTCTACCAGACAATGCTTTGCAATTGTCTCCGTAAGCACATCTCCGGCTATGGGAATCATACCGAAAGCAACAATACTCCCGTCCTTTGTAATGGATATATCCGATGTTCCTGCCCCCACATCCACCAATGCGATATTTAGCATCCTATACATTTCAGGTATCGCTACCTGAATGGCAGCAATCGGTTCCAATGTCATATTCACCACATTAAGCCCTGCAAGCTCCACTGCTTTATTCAGCCCGTCCACCACATCGTCCGGCAAAAATGTGGCAATCATTTCGGCTCCCAATACCCTCGCCTTATGCCCTTCCGGATTGGAAATCGGATAATGGTTAATGTAATAATGAATAACCGAATAGCCCACACAGTAAAACTTCATATCCGTATCGTTTTCATCCTGGAACATCTCATAGGCCTTTTCCACTCCCAGACTTGCCAGCGAATACATATCCTCCTGCGTCATTTCCTTATCATAGTCAAACCCGGTGTCCACCGTTACGTTAACAGTACGCAGCACACGCCCTGCAGCTGCAATACAGACTTCCGTCAAATTCCGCCCAATCGCTTTTTCCAGTTCTCCCTTTACCTGACTGACCGTTTCCCCTACTTTCCGGATATCATGAATCTGCCCGTCCAGCATGGCTCTGGTCTCATGCTCTTTTACCCGCTGCGCCACCACATAAAACCGGTTATTGCTGCGGTAGCCCACAGTTCCTACAATGCTCCTCGTTCCTATATCCAAACCGAAAACCAGTTGTCCTGAATAGTTTTTTCCCTCTGTCACAGATATTCCTCCAATTTCCTATCAATCTGCCTATATGTATCCTCAAGGCTTCCGCTGTTATCTATTACAATGCTGCAATGAAGCCTGAACTCCTCCTCCGAAAGCTGCTGATTTACAATTCCGGAAACCTTTTCATCGCTGTAACCCCTTGATTCCTTCAGCCTCTGACGCCGTTTTGCTTCGTCCGCATAAATATACCACAGTTCATCTAAAACCTTTTCATAACCGCCCTCAATCAGTAACGCGGCCTCCACAAACAAAAAATCTATCTTTTCTTCTTTCTTCTGTCTGTCAATCTCCAGCAGTATCTCTTTTCTGACCATCGGATGAATAATTCCGTTTACTTGTTTAAGCAGCTCGGTCTGTCCGAAAATTTTCTCCGCCATTTTTCTGCGGTCAAACTTCCCATCCGGCGCCAGAACCTCTTTTCCGAGCAATTCCGTAAGCACTTCATAGCAGCTTCCTCCCGGCTCTCTTACTTTATGTGCCAGTTCGTCAGCCAGTAAGACCTGACAATTATAATGTTCTTTTATATATGCCAGCACTGCTGTTTTCCCGGAACCGACTCCTCCGGTAATTCCAATTGTCCTCATGCCAAAGATACCTCCTGCTTTGCCCGGCATTTCACCGGCTACTTAGCCTCATACCAGTTTCTCCCTGTATGCATGTCTACCTCCAAAGTTACCGATAAATCCGCCGCAGCTTTCATTTCTTCGCCAAGAATCTCTTTCACCTTTTCCGCTTCATTCTCCGCTGTTTCAATCAGCAGTTCATCATGTACCTGAAGTATGAGTTTAGACTTTAGCCCTTCCTTTTTCAGTCTCTTCCATACCTTAATCATAGCAATTTTGATAATATCGGCTGCCGTTCCCTGTATCGGCGAATTCATTGCCACCCGCTCCCCGAAGGAACGCTGCATAAAATTGCTGGAAGAAAGTTCCGGCACCGGCCGTCTGCGTCCGAACATGGTTGTTACATATCCGTTCTTTTTCGCATCCTCCACCTGCTTATCCAAAAACTTCTTTACTTCCGGATAAGTAGCAAAATACTGCTCAATATATTCCGCCGCCTCCTTTCGGGAAATGCTCAAATCCTGACTTAACCCAAAAGAACTGATGCCGTAAACAATGCCGAAATTCACCGCCTTTGCATTTCTTCTCTGCAAATCTGTCACCTCTTCAAAAGGCGTATGGAATACTTTGGATGCCGTTATCCTATGAATGTCTTCATCCATCTTATACGCCTCTATTAACTGGGCATCCCCTGACATATGAGCAAGCACCCTAAGCTCTATCTGGGAATAATCCGCATCCGTAAAAACAAATCCATCCTTCGGCACAAATACTTTCCGTATCAGACGTCCCAGTTCCATCCGCATAGGAATATTCTGCAGATTCGGCTCCGTCGAGCTGATCCGTCCTGTGGCGGTAATCGTCTGATTAAAAGTACTATGAATCCTGTCCTCATCGCCTATGTAGGCCGCCAAGCCTTCTGCATAGGTAGACTTTAATTTTGCCAGCCCCCGGTATTCCAGAATTTCCTCCACAATGGGATAATCCGGGGCAAGCTTATCCAATACATCCGCTGCCGTGGAATATCCGGTCTTTGTCTTCTTTCCTCCCGGAATCTGCATTTTTTCAAATAAAATTTCACCCAGCTGTTTTGGGGAGTTAATATTAAAATCGCTCCCTGCTTTTTGATGGATGCCCTCTTCCAGTTCCCCTATCCGTCCGTTTAACGCTTCTCCGTATGCGCGCAATTCATCCGGCTTCACCCGGATTCCTTCCTTTTCCATATCATATAAAATATAAGACAAAGGCATCTCTATCTCTGTCATCAGCCGTTCCATTCCTATCTGAACCAGCTTATCCATTAACAGGGGAGCCGCCATCCATTCCACATAAACAAGGAAACATGCATATTCCATGATTTCCCTTTCATTTTCTTCTGCTGCCTTCCTAAAAGAAGTCTTTCCGAACCGCTGTGCCTTTCCCGGTATCGTCAGTCCCAGATATTCCGCAGCAATATCCTCCGGTTCATAATCATTTTTTAAAGGGTTTAACAAATAAGACGCAATCAGTATATCGAACAGCCGCTCTGTCTTATCCGTCCTTATATATTCGTATTTATTTTTGATATCAAAGGTTACAAACTGCACTCCATCAGCATTCCCCACCGCTTCCGCCAGCCTGTCCAGCATATACTCCTTTTTTAGAAATCCCTCCGGCTTCAGAAAATATATTTCTTTTTCCCCAAATGCCAGCGCCATGCCGGCAAAGTCTTCTGCCTCCCGGCCATCTTCCAGAATCTCAAAAGCTGCCCTTTCTCCCTTCCCCAGCTGCCTAAGCCTTTGAAAAAGCTCCTCTGCTTCCCCGAAATCCGTTACCGTTTTAAAATATTCTGTCTGCTTATTTTCATTCTCCTTTTTTTCAAACCGGCTTAGCATGTTCTTAAATCCCAGCCGAAGAAAAATCTGATATGCTTCTTCCGTATAAAAATTCCGTATTTTAGCATCCTCATAAGAAAAATCAATATCGCTGTCCACCTTAATCGTTGCCAGTATCCTGCTCAAATCAGCCAGTTCCCTATTGGCCGCCAGCGATTCCCTGACGGATTTCTTCGGCACTTCTTCAATATGTTCATAAATTCCTTCCAGCGAGCCGAATCTCACCATCAGCTCCGTAGCTGTCTTTTCTCCAACCTTAGGCACTCCTGGAATATTATCCGCAGTATCCCCCATCAATGCTTTCAAATCAATAAATTGTAAGGGATTCACCCGGTATCTCTTTTCCACATCCTCGGCATAATAATCTTCTATCTCCGTCCGTCCGCCCTTTGTTTTCGGTATCCTGATTTTGATATGGGAAGATGCAATCTGCAGCAAATCACGGTCACCGGAAATCAAGGATACCTCCATCCCTTCTTTTTCCGACCTTTTTGCCAATGTTCCAAGAATATCATCCGCTTCCAGTCCCGGCTTCTCCACTGTCTGAATTCCCATTGCCTTCAGCACTTCTTTCATCACCGGAACCTGTTCCCGCAGTTCTTCCGGCATAGGTTTTCTTGTTCCCTTATATTCTTTGTATATATTATGCCTGAAGGTAGGTTCGTGTACATCAAATGCTACAGCCAAATATTCAGGTTCTTCTTCATCTAAAATCTTGAACATAATATTCAAAAAACCGTATATGGCATTTGTATGAAATCCTTCCGCATTGCTTAGGTCCGGCACCCCGTAAAATGCTCTGTTTAAAATACTA
>DNJW01000163.1:0-2908 GCA_003488965.1 Lachnospiraceae bacterium
TTATAGGAAAGTCCTTCGTCAGAAGGGCAATGAAGTGGCAAAGTGCGGCAGACGTTGTTTCCATAATCCCTTAAATTGCTTCGTGAAATGTTCTGCTGATAACATCCGCCTGCTGTTCCGGGGTCAGCTTAATGAAGTTAACGGCATAACCGCTGACGCGGATGGTAAGCTGGGGATAGTTTTCGGGATGTTTCTGAGCATCTAAAAGGGTATCTCTGTTCAGTACATTAACGTTCAGATGATGACCTCCTTTTTCTGCGTATCCGTCCAGTAAATTTACTAAATTTGCAACTTGTGCTCCGTTTGTCATAATACATTCTCCTTTTATTAATAACAGTAATAGTTATTGTTTTCTATAAATATCCTATCATGATATTTTTTTATTGTCTACAAGAAAGAGAAAAAAATATGTATTTTTTTTGATACAAAAAAAGTGGAATAACTTGGACAGCATTTCATATATTGAGATAAGAGCTGACGGAGAAAAAAAGCTTGGCAAGTGACCGGACAAGGAGAGCAACAGAAAATGAGAAGCAGGGAAATTCTGCATATTTTTCCGGATTATATGAGGGACAAATGGAATGCTGCGGCGCAGAAGGCGGACAAACTTTGGGAAATAAGACTAAGGGTGCATAGGGAGATTGTTCTTATTCTGGAGGGGGAAGAATTTTTTTTAAGCAAAGAGGGTCAGATTATAAAGAATATTGAAAAGGCAGATGTAATGTCGGAGCAGGACATGGAAGCTATATTCAGCCATCTGTGTGATTATTCTATTTATGCCTTTTCCGATGAAATCAGACAAGGATTCCTGACAATTCCCGGAGGACACCGGATTGGCATAGCTGGAAAGGTTATTTTGGAAGAGGGGGGAAATATACGCAATATGAAGTATATACGTTATATGAATATCCGTATTTCCCATGAAATAAAGGGGGTGGCAGACGCCGTAATGCCGTATATTTACCAAAAAGGAAGATTGCAGGATACATTGCTGATTTCGCCGCCGGGCTGCGGTAAGACAACCCTTCTTAGGGATATGATAAGGCAGATATCCGACGGGGGACCGCACGGGGAGGGCATGAATGTAGCAGTGGTAGATGAAAGGTCTGAAATAGCAGGATGTTACATGGGATGTCCGCAGAACGATGTGGGCAGGAGGACAGATGTGATGGACGGCTGTCCGAAGGTGTTAGGAATGATGATGCTTATCCGCTCCATGTCGCCTCAGGTACTGGCGGTGGACGAACTGGGAAGCAGGGAGGATATGGGAGCAGTCTGCAGGGCGCTGCAATGCGGGAGCAGGATTATTGCTACGGTTCATGGAGATTCTTTGGAGGACGTTATGGGAAAAGATTTATTCAGGGGTTTAGGGGATATACGGGTTTTTGAAAGATATATCATGCTTGAGAGAGCAGGAGGAAAGTGCAGGGTAAAAGCGATTTATGACGGAGATTTCCAATTATGCTGCGATTTATAGGAGCTTTGCTTTTAATGGCAGGGAGCATAGGAATCGGGTGGTCTATGAGGATAGGGCTGAAAGAAAATCTGGAGCATTTATACCAGATGAGGCAGATTTTCTGGATGCTGCAGAAAGAAATAGAATATAGCAAGGCTCCTCTGCCGGAAGCATGCAGGAAGATAGGTGACAAGGTGGAGGAGCCCTATAGAGGGGCATTTTTTGCCATCAGGGAAGAAATGATTGCCAACTATGGAACAGATTTCCCCACATTATGGAAAAGACAGATGGAAAAATGTATGAAGGAAGTTCCGGTTGCAGCAGAGGATAAAAGGATTTTTCTGGCTTTTGGAAATTGTATCGGCTATATGGACGGAGCCGTCCAGGCACAAGCGGTGGAACAGTATATTCATAAGCTGGAACGTGCCATAGAAAGGCAGGAAAAAAATATAGCGGATAAATGTAAAGTGATTATGAGCCTAAGCATAATGGGAGGTCTTATGCTGGTAGTCATACTATTATAAGAAATGGAAAGCTGTCCGTCAGGCCGGCTTCTGGCGGGGGATGCGGATATGGGGTATAAACATGAGTGTTAGTCTTATATTTAGAATTGCCGCAGTAGGCATTTTAATTACAATATTAAGCCAGATTTTAAAACATAGCGGAAGGGAAGAACATGCCTTTTTAATTAGCCTGGCAGGGCTGATTCTGGTTCTTACCTGGATTGTGCCGTATATCTATGACTTGTTTGTGATGATTCAGAATCTGTTTGAATTATAGGAAAGGCACTTTGTGCAGCTGGAAGGGAAAGGTATGAATGTATTAAGAATAGGCTTGCTGGGCGTGGCCGGGGTAATGGTTGCTTTGCAGTTTAGAAGCAATAAACCGGAGTACGGGCTGTATATAGGATTTGCTATTTGTCTGCTGATTTTCTCATTTGTGGTATCCGGGCTTTCTTCCGTGCTGGAATATATGAATGAGATGGGTCGTTATATTGGCAGTGACAACACATATTTCCGCATTCTGCTAAAAGTGATAGGAATTACATATATTTGTGAATTCTGTTCTGGCATTTGCAGGGATGCCGGCTATTCTTCAATTGCCGGACAGATAGAGATATTTGGAAAACTGTCGGTACTGGCCGCAGGAATGCCTGTAGTACTGGCAATTATAGAAAGTATACAGGAGATTGGGAGATGAGAAAATGTTTTTTGGCTGCAGCATGCTTGGTTTTGGCGCTGTTTTGGATGTACAAGCCGGTATATGCTGCGGAAACAGAAATGGATTTTAACGGCACATGGGAAAAATATGGGCTGGATAAAGTTTCGGAGGGGCTGGAAAGCATGGTGCCGGATTATAAACTGGACGTACAGGAAATATGGAAAAATATATTACAAGGAAAAATCATAAAAGCTATTGGTCTTTTATGGGAAGGAATTAAAGAAAAAATCT
>DNJW01000163.1:3292-4049 GCA_003488965.1 Lachnospiraceae bacterium
TGATACTAGGGATTATTTCTGCTTTTTTTGCCAATTTTTCCGATGTATTTCAGAATCATCAGATAGCGGATATCAGTTTTTATTTTTTATATCTTATATTAATGGCTGTTTTAATGAAGTCTTTTTTAGAGGCGGCAGAGATTACAGGACAAGCGGTAGGAAATATTGTACTGTTTATTAAGATGTACATTCCGGCTTATTTTATGGCTGTAGGTGCGGCGGCCGGGGCGGCCACAGGGGCGGCATATTATCAGCTTACGCTGGTTCTTGTATACGGAGTAGAAAAAATACTTCAGTCTGTCCTGATTCCTTTAATTTACAGCTATGTATTGCTTTCATTAATGAACGGCATTTGGGCGGAAGAGCGGCTGACGCTTTTGCTGGATTTTGTGAAAAAAGTTATCGGCGCAGGACTGAAAGCGGCGATGGGGGCAATCACATCTTTCAGCCTTTTCCAGTCTGTGATTACACCGGTTATTGATTCCCTGCATTCTTCTGTACTGAAAAAAGCAATAGGTGCCATACCGGGAATCGGAAATTTGGCGGAAGGAGTAACGGAAATGGTGATAGGATCCGCAGTTCTGATTAAAAACAGTATCGGGCTGTTAATGCTTTTTATTCTTTTGGCAATATGTCTGCTTCCTTTGGTGAAACTATTGCTAATTGCTTGTATGATGAAAGGAAGCGCTGCATTGGCGGGGATTGTCAGTGACAAAAGGATTACAGGCTGCACAGACCGGGTAGGGGACGGAAGCCT
>DNJW01000074.1:0-885 GCA_003488965.1 Lachnospiraceae bacterium
CAGAGCGGAATCATGGAGGTTAGTATGACTCATTTCAATATACACCATATCGGGTACTTAGTCAAAAAAATAGACAAAGCCATGGAAGCCTTTCAGCATCTTGGCTATAGCGCAGTTTCGGACATTATCTATGACGGCGGCCGCAAAGTCCATATCTGCTTTATGGAAAAGGACGGCTACCGGATCGAACTGGTTTCTCCCGGGGACAGCAGTTCCGTGGTTTCCGGTCTGCTGAAAAAATATAAAAACAGCCCCTATCATATCTGCTATGAAACTGCCGATTTCGAAACTGATTTTGCCTCGCTTTCTGCCGAAGGCTTTACCGCTATCGACACCCCCACGCCCGCTCCCGCTCTTGGCGGCAGACGGGTGGTATTTCTCATGAACCCCTTTTTGGGCATGATTGAACTTCTTGAAACTCCCTAAGCTTTTTACCTATTGATGATTTGTGCCGCTGCGAAACAGAGGCATAGAGGCAGGGACAAATTGCGCCAAAGAAGCTTATCAGTCCTTAATCTGGCTCATGATAATATCCGCCATTTCTCCCACATTCTTCATGGTCACCACCTGGCCCATGGAGAATTTCATGCCGAATTCCTGCTCCACCGCAGCAATCAGGTTAATATGCTCCAAAGAATCCCAGTCCTCAATGTCATCTGCCGTAGTCTCTTCCCCTACCACAATCGACTCGTCATCAAACACATCCCTAAACACCTCGTTCAATGTTTCAAATACTTCTTCCCTTGTCATCTCTTTCTCCTCTTTTCTCTTAAATAAATAGCCAATTGCGAAACCAACAAATTTGCTGAATATTCTGACAATATATTTCATGAAACTCCCTTTTGTGCTATGGAACTGCGGCCATAAAACGTGAAGACCTATGTC
>DNJW01000074.1:1212-4318 GCA_003488965.1 Lachnospiraceae bacterium
AATATATTGTCAGAATATTCCCACAACCTAGAGTTTCACAATTGCCTGTTTAAATATCAATGTATCTGTTCTTCCTCTCATACATTTCCGGAATCTCATACAGCCATACCGTATTGCCGTTTTCGTCCTCCTGGGTTTTGGCAAATCCTTGCAGTGCATAAAAGTTTTCCACCATTTTATTCTTCGCCGTAGGATAATAATATCCTATGATTCTCCGGATTCCTGCTTTTTTGCATTCCTCCGCCAGCCTGTCCATCATGGCATACTCCATATCCCGTTTCAGTACCCGGCAGCTCATAATCCATAAATCAATATGAAGCGCATCTTCTTTTTTATGCCCTATCACTACGGAAACAACGCCGTTGTCCCCAAACTTGTCCTCCAGCTTCCCATAAAGGGTAATGTAATCTCTATCCGCTGCAATCCCTTCAATTTCGCTTTGGGTATACCTTCTTGTAGTCAAATTAAACTGATTGCTTTTATTTGTCAGCTGGGCTATCCTTGCCATATACATAGGTTCAAAGGAGCGGATTATCCCTTTCATTTCAAGGGATTTCAGATATTCCCCATAATCAGCAAAGCCTGCCTGCTGTTTCTCCCGCATCCGGTTGGCCTGATACATATCGCTGCGTTTTCTGTCGTCCTCCGAAAGGCGCGTCACTTCAAAAAAACCGGACCGGTCCAGTACATGGATATACTGCTCCGGCGTCCCGATTTCCGGTACGGCTGCCCCCGGTATCTGCATCCTGACGATTTCCCGCTCCGCCGGATTATCATCCACAAACACAAGACTATCCGGCAGTATATTTAATTCTGACGCAATATCCTCCATATTTTTGCTCTTCGGCTCCCAGTTAGCCTTCAGAATAATAAAATCCTCCGGCCTTAGTATCCCTGACGGATGATTTAAACCGGCAAGGGCATTTTCTTCCTCGTTTTTGGAATTCACATTGAGCATAACGCCGATGTCCTTCTGGGCCTTGATATAGGACTGGAATTCAGCAAACACTTGTCCCATGGAGGTTTCCTGGCCGATTTCCAGATTTTCCGCCCCGTCGTCTCCCACAACGCCGCCCCAAAGGGTGTTGTCCAAATCAAGGACAAGGGCTTTTTTATTCTTGCCAAAAACTGCCTTTATAATACAGCATAAATTATATGCGAATTCCGGAATCGCCTGCATACATAGGCAATATTTGTACATATGCCAATAAAACGGGTCAGACCACCTGTCCAATCCATAAGCAGCCGAAATATAATTGATATCGTGAATGTAAAAATTTTCATGGGTTTCCGCGTATTGATAAAAACGCTCATTCAGTCTTGTGAGAAAACGGGTTCTTCCGCTTGCGTCCGCCCCGTCCTGATTCCCCATCAGACGGTAATAGGGATATTCAAAATTATTCTGTATCACCGGACAATGATAGGTATCCTCCAGCTTGTCCCACACCGCCTCAAAATGCCTGTACTGTGCCTCCAGCAGAGCCTCCGTTTCCTCTTTGCCGTCTCCCGGCTTCGGATAGACAGCCACATTCCTGTTACTGGTATGGACAAAAATAATATCCGGTCCAAAGGCATCCAATTTCTCATTTCCAAACATGGCATCCTGAAAATACTGTCCATATTCCGATTCGTAAAACTCCGGCCGGATTCCCTGATGCAGCAGGAAAATCTCCAATATACGTATAATATCATGGGTGGTGCTTCCTCCCAGCACCGCTATCTTTTTTTTGACCCAGGGCATTTCCTGTGCAAGCAGCATACGCCTTATTTTTTTTGAATTCTTTAATATATATTCGCTGTCAAAAGGATATTCTAATTCTCTCAACTGTATTCTCCATTTTCCGTAACAGCCAGGAAATCCCCGCCATTACTTTTTTCCCATAATGCATTCTGTTTCTATATCTGCATCTTTTTCCGGCAATACGCCAAACAGCGGATGCCACAGCATCCGCTTAACATTTTACCACACTTTGCCATCTGCCGCCACCTTTAATTATTTTTTGTGGACTCATACTCCATAATAATCTGCGACAGTTTTTCCGCATATTTCTGGCGTCCCTTTTCCGACAGATGGACTCCGTCCTCCAGATACTCATCGGCAGAATAAGTATCCAGACCGATTCCCTCATAAGCATTTAAAAACAGCGTATGCATATCGGCGGACACATTGCCGCACACCCGGTAATATTCTGCCAATGTACCTCCGCCGTTGTTTACCATATTCCCGTCGCCCAGATACGCGCCGTCCTTTCCCCAGAACTGGGCATAATTGGGAGAACAGAGCACAATGGCAGCATCCGGGAATGTGTTTTTCAGCTGCTGTATGGCTATCCGCAGAGCCCCTACATATGTGTATTCATCATAGATATCTTCTTCATCATTCAGCGGTATTCCGCTTAAAAAATCATTCATTCCGTATTCGATGACAAAATAATCCGTATTGGAAAAATCGCAGCTGTCAAATACCTCTCTGGCCTTATACCCGTCCAAAATTCCGGGATCCACATCCCCGCAAATTGCATGGACAACTCCCTGCATACAGCGGGAGTTCCACTTGTCATAGACCGCATTTTCATAAGTAGTCAATGCCGCCGTAGTCCCCCCCATTGCCAGATTATATACATCCGCGTTGCAATAAACACCGGTCAGATAGGCAATTCCTGTTCCGTCCCTATAACCGTCCAGAATACTGTCGCCCAGAAAAACGATTTGCAGTCTGTTTTCCGGCTTCACCTCCGGAACCGGCTCTATTGTTTCCGGCATCTGGATTTCCGGCTCCTGCAGCTCCTCCGGGTCAACCGTTATCTCTTGCGTTGCCGGCTCCGATTCTTCCGCCGGTTCAGGTTCTGCCGGCCGGACCGCCTCATTTTCCGAGTTCATTTCTTCTGTTGCCTGAGGGATCCGGCTGCTCACCACCGTTTCGCCCGATGCATCTTCTCCCGGAACCGTATCTTCCCCCACGCTCTTTCCGCATCCCGCAAACAATAGTATGGACAGCGCCAACACTGCCGTTATAAAGTTCATGTTTTTCTTTCCCTTCATCGTTTTCCTTCCCTTCTGTCAATCAAACTTAAAAAACTTTTTCTGCCAATTATAAAAATTTTAC
>DNJW01000430.1 GCA_003488965.1 Lachnospiraceae bacterium
GCTTCATATGCAAGGCGGAGGAATATGTTTTCGCTTGGGCGGACTATCAGGCAACACATAAAAAGCCAAGCATCCGATACCTCTCTATTCCCTTTTATACAGCATCATTGCTTCATAAGCCCTAAGCCTGACACCCTTTTTCCCTTCCCGGCCCTTATAATTTCCTATCAAATAGCGAAAACCCTCAAGTTCCTCCGGGCATTCCCAGGAAACTTCTTTTTCATAAAAGTTGCAGACGACTATCAGCTTCTGGTCTTCATGCTCTCTCATATATGCCAATACCGAAGGATTTTGCTCATCCAAGGTCCGGAAACTTCCATAAGCAATGACATCATATTCTTTTCTGAGCCGGATTAGCTTCTGATAATAATGGAAAATGGAATCTTCATCTTCCAGCTGCTGCATTGCATTAATATCTTCATAATTCTTATTCACCTCTATCCAAGGAGTACCGTCTGTAAATCCTCCGTTTTCTGTTTTCTCCCATTGCATCGGGGTACGCCCGTTATCCCTTGAATGGACTTGTAGGATTCGGTAAGCGTCCTCCCTGGTAAGTCCTTTTTCCTGCAAAATGCGGAAATGGTTCAGGCTCTCTACATCTCTATATTGGGAAATGTCCGTAAATCCTGCATTCGTCATGCCGATTTCCTCTCCTTGGTAAATATAAGGGGTTCCGCGCATTCCATGAATTAATGTTGCCAGCATTTTTGCCGATTCCTTCCAGTATCTTCCTTCGCTGCCAAACCGGGAAACCACTCTAGGCTGGTCGTGATTGCACCAGAAAACCGCATTCCATGCTTGATGTTTCTCCATCCCCTCCTGCCAGTCAAACAATATTTTTTTCAGTTTCATAAAATCCGCAGGCACCAGCACCCATTTTTCATTTCCTGCGAAATCTACTTTCAAATGGTGGAAATTGAATACCATGGATAATTCCCCGCTCTTCTCTCCTGCATATTGAAAACAGTTTTCCATAGAAGTACTGGACATTTCACCCACTGTAACAATCTCCGCATCTCTGCCGAAGGTCTGCGCATTCAGTTCCTTTAAATAATTATGGATGTTGGGGCCATCCGTATAAAACCTTCTTCCGTCTCCGCATTCATCATCGGCAAAATCCCCTTTGCTGATCAGGTTGACAACATCAAACCGGAAACCCTTCACCCCTTTTTCCATCCAGAACAAAATAATTTTCTGTATTTCCTTTCTTACCTCTTCATTGTCCCAATTCAGATCCGGCTGGGAAACATCAAACAGATGAAGATAAAACTCACCCATTTCCGGCACATATTCCCATGCGCTGCCGCCGAATTTGCTTTCCCAGTTTGTTGGAGCCTTTCCCTGAGTTTTCCCTTTTTTAAAGATATAATATTTTTTGTATTTTTCGTCTCCTGCCAGTGCCTTCCGAAACCATTCATGGCGGCTGGAGGTATGGTTAAACACCATATCCAGCATCAGGCGGATTCCCCTTTTTTCTGCCTCACAGACCAGCTTTTCAAAATCATCCATCGTTCCGTAACGCGGGTCAATCCGGTAATAATCTTCTACATCATAGCCGTTGTCATTTTGCGGCGATACGAAAAAGGGAGTCAGCCAAATATAATCCACGCCCAGTTCTTTTAAATAATCCAGTTTATTTATCACCCCGTTCAGGTCTCCAATTCCATCGTGATTACTGTCATAAAATGATTTCGGGTAAATCTGATATATCGTACTTTTTTTGAAATCCGTCATTTTCTTCTCCATTTCTGTCCTGTCTATGCCAATGTTATAATTGTTGTTTTTCCCGCATCCGCATCTATGCCGGTATGGAACAAAATCTCTCCGCCGTTTCCTTGCTCAGTAATAATGCAAACCGTAGTATCCGGATGCCCTGCCGCCTTAATTTTATCCCTGTCAAACTGGAGCAGCGGTGTCCCCGCCTTAACCGTTTCGCCTTCCTTTACTAAATACTGGAAGCCGTCACCTTTCATATCCACTGTGTCAATCCCTACATGAAGAAGGATTTCCATACCGTTTTTCAGCCTCATCCCGCATGCATGCCGGGATTCCTCCATCAGTACCGTAATAGTACCATTTACCGGTGCATAAAGAATATTGTTTTCCGGAACAATTGCCAGTCCGTCTCCCATGACCCCTTCGGAAAATACGCCGTCCTTTACTTCCTTTAACGGAATTACCTTTCCCTTCAAAAATGCCTTCCACTCTTTCAGTTCTTCTTCTGTTTCCTCTAAATAGCTGATTGAATCCGTAGCAGACTGTTCTTTTTCAGCCATCCCATTTTCTCCGTTATTCTGTGCCTTTATTTCCGCAAATTTCTTTTTTCCAACCGTAAAAGTAAGGATAAACGGTACCGCTGCTGCAATTGCCATACAAATTGCAAAGCTGGCCATATATTGAGGCTGAATCGATAAAATTCCCGGCAGCCCTCCGACTCCAATTGCATTTGCCGTAGTACCGGTAGCCACGCAGACAATTGCCGCACAAGCCGAACCAATCATACCGCATACAAAAGGATATGCGAATTTTAAGTTTACACCGAAAATTGCCGGTTCCGTTACTCCCAGATAACAGGAAATACATGCCGGAACGTTTACCTCCTGTGCTTCCGCGTCTTTTCTTTGAAGAGCAATCATACCTAAAACTGCCGAGCCCTGCGCAATATTTGATAACGCAATCATAGGCCACAGCATCGTTCCGCCGTAATCTGCAATCAGCTGTAAATCAATTGCATTTGACATATGATGAAGCCCTGTAATAACCAAAGGTGCATATACAAAACCAAAAACTGCCCCGAAAATAACTTTAAACGAACCGGTAATTCCCGCATAAACCACTGTGGAAATAACGGAGCCTATTTTCCATCCCACCGGTCCGAGAATAAAATGTGCAGCAATCACGGCCAGAAGCAGACTGCAGAACGGAACCACTATCATGGAAACTACCTGTGGCGTTATCTTCCGGAAAAACTTTTCCAGATATACCAAAGTAAAAGCTGCCAAAATTGCCGGAATTACCTGAGCCTGATACCCAATCATATTGATTTGAAAGCTTCCGAAATTCCATACCGGAATATCTTCCGCAGCCGTTCCCGCCACTGCATAAGCATTCAGCAGCTGACCCGACACCAGCGTAAGTCCCAGCACAATACCCAGCATCTGTGTAGTTCCCATTTTCTTCGTCACCGACCAGCAGATACCCACCGGCAGCATATGGAAAACAGCTTCGCCAATCAGCCATAAAAAACTGTCAAGTCCTGCCCAGAACTGGCTGATATCGCACAGTGTCTTCGTTCCGTTTTCAAAAAGACATAAGCTGTCAATACAGTTTCTGAATCCCAGAATCAAACCCCCGGTAATGATTGCCGGAATCAGCGGTGCAAAAATCTCCGCCAGCGCCGTTACAATCCTCTGCAATACATTCTGGTTCTGCTTCGCCGCCTGTTTCACCGCATCCTTAGATACGCCCTCTATTCCCGCCACTGCAACAAAATCGTTATAAAAATCCGATACCGTATTACCGATAATCACCTGAAACTGTCCCGACTGGGTAAAACTCCCCTTGACTGCCTTCATTGCCTCAATTTTCTTTACATCCGCCTTCGCCGGCTCGTTCAGCGCAAAACGCATACGCGTCATGCAATGGGATACCGCCGCAATATTACTCTTGCCCCCTACCAATTCAAGAAGCTCTTTTGCATCCTCCACATATCTGCCCATAAGTTATCCTCCTATTTTTTTGTTGTCCGTTCCTAAACATGTTTAAACAAGTTCTATATTTCTTTTATATCATACTTGTTTAAACATGTCAAGTATTTTCAAAAAAGAAATGCATATATTTTGTTTTGCGTTTTTTAGCAGCCGTCCGCCCGGCAGAAAGGATATTCCTCCGTCGCCCCGCTTCCGCTCCACAAAAAACGTAGCAGTACTAGTGTCTTGTCTCGTTCACAT
>DNJW01000387.1 GCA_003488965.1 Lachnospiraceae bacterium
TTACTTTTCCCAAATTTTTTATGTTTTCTTTACAGTACCCGCTCTATTGCCCCTAAAATCTGTTCTGCACCAAAAGGTTTTGTAATAAAATCATCCGCTCCTTCTTTAATTGCCTGCAGCATTTTTTCCTTCTGGCCCGCTGCGGTTATCATAATCACTTTGGCGTTTCCGTCTTCTTTTTTGATACATCTTAAGGACTCTAAGCCGTTCATCGTCGGCATCGTAATATCCATCGTAACAGCTTCCGGCCTCAATTCCCTATAGAGAAGCAGCCCCTCTTCACCGTTGGATGCCTCTCCTACCACTTCATGTCCTCCGCCCTCCAAAAGTTCCTTTAAAATCTTACGCGATGTTCTGGAATCATCCACAATTAAAATTTTTGCCATATATTTTTCCTCCTCATTTCTGTGTTGTCCTTCAGCCGTCAACCATAAAATGGCTGACATATAATATATATTATGCTTCCACTCTGATAGAAGTATCCACTGCCAGAACAATCCTTACTTTCCGGTTTTTTATATAAATAGGCACGATGAGCAGTTTATTTTCCGCCTTTAGGCAGCCTGCCTGATAATATGTGGGCGGAATCATATCTATCATAACACCTTTGCCGCTGAGATATGATGCATACAAGCCATTTACACAGTTGATAAACTCGCATACTGCATCGAAAGCAAATAAATCTATGGAAGGGAATTCTTCTTTTGCAAATACATTGGCAATGGTCAAAAGATTATTACCTTCACCGGCAAGACCCAGCAGCATGGAATGGTCTCCTGCCACACTTTGCACCGCAATATTTTCGAATTCGTAGCTGTAAGAACTATAGGAAGGTTCAATCGCTATCTCGCTGTCAATTAAACGGACAATGGTACGCACTGTAACTCCTACCAGCTCCGACAGCAAAGAATTGTCCGTCCTGACATAAAGCGGAATCATCCTGTCTATATCGCCGCTTTTAAACGCCTCTAGGTCGGTATTGGTAAGTCCGTTTTCCCGGCGGTATAAATCAATGGCATTTTCAATTTCCTCCAGCGTCATGATTTCCTTTTCCGCCATTGCCTGAATAAAGGTCAGGTACGGGTTCCCTTGAAGCTGTAAAAGGCGGTTTACCTGGCTTTCCGTCAAATATCCCATTTCTACCGCAATATCCCCGAACCGCTTATCTTCTATCGCCTGCCTGCTGTTAATTTTATCTGCCTGTTCCTGCGATAATAGTTTCTCGCTGACCGCTATCAGCCCCAGTTTTGCCCTCACCCTTCTCTGTTCATCCAGAACTTCGTCCAGCGTCTTTTGCGGAATCATTTTCTGTTCCACAAGAAATCTCCCAAAAATATGACCAAACATATATACCCTCCATATTGTCGCATTTCATAAAATTATTTCTATTATAGTCCATTTATGAAACAAAATCAAATAAACTTATTTGATTTGACTCCGGTAAATTTCCGAGCAGATTTAAACTATCCATTAAATCCACAATTGTTTTGGAAACCTTGGTTCTTTGGCGGAAATCGTCCTTGGACAAAAAAGGCCCGTCCTTGGCTGCCTCAACAATGGCATCTGCCGCTTTTTCCCCCAAACCGTCGATACTGCTTAAAGAAGGCATTAGTTTTCCGTCCACAATCTGAAAGTTTCTTGACTGCGCCGAAAAAATATCAATCGGAACGAATTCGAACCCTCTGGCATACATCTCCTGAACCAGCTTCATATCCTTATAGGAATCCTGTTCCTTTTTTGACAAGGTATCCATCCGCTGCTTATAATCCGCCATCACTCTTTCCAAATGCTCTTTCCCCTGACACATCAGTTCATAAGAAAATGCGGATGCACGGATACTGAAAAACGCAGCGTAAAATGCCAGCGGATAATTAATTTTGCAGTATGCAATACGCCATGCCATCATAACATATGCTGCCGCATGAGCCTTGGGAAACATATATTTAATCTTTTTGCAGGACCAGATATACCAGTCGGGCACATCCGCAGCAACCATAGCTTCTTCCATTTCCGGTTTTAGTCCCTTTCCTTTGCGGACGCTTTCCATAATGGTAAAAGCCAGAGAGCTTTCCACTCCCATCCCAATCAGATATACCATAATGTCATCCCTTGTACAGATTGCAGTAGAAATTGTCGCCTTTCCCTCCTGAATCAGCGTCTGGGCATTTCCCAGCCACACATCCGTGCCGTGGGCAAGCCCTGCGATACGGACCAAATCCGAAAAAGCCTGGGGCTTCGTATCAATCAGCATCTGCATAGCAAATTCCGTTCCGAATTCCGGAATTCCCAATGCCCCCAGCTTGCAGCCTCCAATCTGTTCCGGGGTAATTCCCAAAGCCTCTGTATTTTTAAATAGCGACATAACCTTTGCATCATCCAACGGAATCTTAACCGGGTCAATCCCCGTCAGGTCCTGCAGCATACGTATCATGGTGGGATCATCGTGTCCAAGGATATCCAGCTTCAGCAGATTATGATCAATGGAATGATAGTCAAAATGAGTAGTAACAATATCCGTAGTCATATCGTTCGCCGGATGCTGCACAGGCGTAAATGAATTAATGTTTTCCCCCAAGGGAAGAACGATAATCCCGCCCGGATGCTGTCCTGTACTCCGGCGGATACCTGTACATCCCGTTACAATCCGGTTAATTTCACAAGTCCTTTTTCTTTTTCCTCTTTCCTCAAAATAATTTTTGACATAGCCAAAAGCTGTTTTATCCGCCAGTGTGCCAATCGTCCCCGCCCGGTAGGTCTGTCCTGCCCCAAAAATCACTTCCGTATATTTATGTGCCTTGCTCTGATACTCCCCGGAAAAATTAAGATCAATATCCGGCTCCTTGTCCCCCTTAAATCCAAGGAAGGTTTCAAAAGGAATATCAAATCCGTCCTTTTTTAAAAGGGCCCCGCAAACCGGGCATTCCTTATCCGGCATATCGCAGCCCGCCCTGCCGGCATATGCTTTCACATCTTTGGAATCAAAATCGCTGTAATGGCATTTTTCGCAGTAATAGTGAGGGCTCAGCGGATTCACTTCCGTAATTCCCGCCATGGTTGCCACAAATGAAGAGCCTACCGAGCCCCTGGAACCTACCAGATATCCGTCCTCCACCGACTTCCAGACAAGCTTCTGGGCAATGATATACATAACGGCAAATCCGTTGGAAATAATAGAGTTCAATTCCCTTTTCAAACGTTGTTCCACAATATCCGGCAATTTATCGCCATATACTTCATGAGCCTTATTGTAGCAGATATCTGTCAATGTCTTATCGCTGTCCTCAATCACCGGAGCACATTTGTCTGGCCGTACCGGCGCCATCGTTTCCACCATATCTGCAATCCGGTTCGTATTGGTAATGACCACCTCTTGTGCTTTATCGCTTCCAAGATAGGCAAATTCCTCAAGCATCTCTTCTGTCGTACGGAAATAAAGGGGCGCCTGATTATCCGAATCGGCAAATCCTTTTCCCGCCATAATAATCCGGCGGTATACTTCATCCTCCGGGTCCAAAAAATGGACATCGCAAGTCGCTGCAACGGGTTTATTGAACTGCTCCCCCAGTTCCACAATCCTTTTATTAATATTTTCAATATCCTCCTCCGAATTTATATTCCTGACTCTTTCGGAAGTAATCATAAAACGGTTGTTTCCCGTGGGCTGGATTTCCAGATAATCATAAAAATTCACAATCCTTGCAATTTCCGCATCGCTCTTCCCGTCAAGCAAAGCCCTGTATAATTCTCCGGCTTCACAGGCACTGCCTACAATCAGCCCTTCCCTGCATTCTGACAGAAGGCTTTTCGGCACTCTGGGTCTTTTGCTGTAATAGGTCAAATGGGATTCCGATACCAGCCGGTATAAATTGACCCGTCCCGTATCGTTTTTCGCTAAAATAATAGCATGATAAGAAGGCAGCTTCTTTACGATATCCGGGCTGGATGCTCCCATATCATTAAGCGCTTTAAGGCTATCCGCTCCCGCCTCTTTAAGCATCGGGATAAACTTCACAAAAATCTCCGCCGTAGCCTGGGCATCGTCCACGGCACGGTGATGGTTTTCCAGGGAAATACCCATGGTTTTTGCTACCGCATCCAAAGTATGCTTTGCCTGATGGGGAAGCAGAAGCCTTGCGATTCCTACGGTATCCACATAAGTAAACTCCTTCTGCATGCCAAGCCTTGCCGCATTTTCCATAATAAAACTCATATCAAAATTAGCATTATGGGCTACTAAAACAGCTCCTTGGCAAAAATCCAGAAACCGGGGAAGCACTTCTTCTATCGCAGGCGAATCAATCACCATCCCATCGTTAATTCCCGTCAGTTTTTCAATCTCGAAAGGAATCGGCACATCCGGATTTACAAAACTGGAAAATTTTCCGGTAATTTCCCCCTTTTCCACTTTTACCGCTCCAATTTCAATAATCCGGTTGTAAATCGGTGAAAACCCTGTGGTTTCTATATCGAAAACCACGAATGTATGCTCCAGCCCCTGCCCCTTATCCCCAGTGACAATTTCCTTCAAATCATCCACAAGATAAGCTTCCATGCCATAAATCACTTTAAAAAAATCCTGCTTGTCCGGATTGGCTTCCCCTGCCTCTTTCCTTTTTGCTTTTTCCCCTCTCCACAAATCCTCCCATACATGATTTGCATCCGGAAAAGCCTGCACAACACCGTGGTCTGTAATAGCAATGGCGGGATGCCCCCACTGGTAAGCCCTTTTTACGATATCTTTTGCCTCCGACACCCCATCCATATCACTCATTTTTGTATGGCAATGCAATTCCACTCTTTTACGGGCGCTGTTGTCCGAACGGGTTGATGTAAAATCCGGTATCTTTTTTATTCCGTTGATTGACCCGATTGTCAGTTCATTGTCAAACCTGTCAATAAGAGCCGTTCCCTTTACCTTTACAAATGCCCCCTTTCCGATTCCTTTTTCCACTTCCTCTACCTGGTCGTTGTCCATAAAAATCTTGAAAGTAAGGGTATCCGTAAAGTCGGTAATATCATAAAATAAAATTGTTTTTTCATTTTTGATTTCTCTTTTGTCCGTCCGTATAATTTTTCCGCGGATGACTACCTGTCCCATCTCTCCTACAATATCCTCAATCGCAATGGCGTCCTCTGCAAAATCCTTCCCATATATCACATCCGGATTATCCGAACGCTTTACCGAACGTTTAAAATCAGCTTTTCCGGCGTCTCTTTTCGCCCCGAAAACGCTGCGTCCTCCATTCTCTCTCTGCTTTAACACGCCGCCCTTTTTCTCCGGGATATGGGTATCTCCTGTTCCGGACAGAACCTTTTTCTCTTCTCCATTTCCAGTCCTTACACCTGCCTTATCTTGTCCCTCCGGTTCCGAAACCGCTTCCATAACCGGACCTCCCGATGCCCTTGCGCTGATTTGTGCCACTTGTCTGGCAATCTTTAATTCATCATCCTCTTTATGCTTCTGTGCCTGCCCTTCCTTATAGGCAATTTCAAAATTCACCGAAAGGCCGCATCTTTCATTATATATCTTTTCCAGTATACGGACCAGTTCCCCGCAGCGGCTTCTTGCCGGTACCGAATCTTCTATTGTTAAGCGGATTCTGTTTTCCGAAGGATAAGCCACATCCCCGTTTTTCAAAAGATTGTATTCTATCGGACTATATTCCTTCAGTTCCAGAAGAATGCTGCCTTTATAGACCTTCATCAGCTTTTCCGGATTATACTGGGAAGACAAATGATATTTTTCATAAATCTTTACCTGCATCTGAAAAGAGGAAAGCATTTTCTCAATTCCCTTTTCCGCCTTCCATATCGACTCCTTGTCAATCAGCCGTCCGCTGGAAATATAAACCCGGAGGAAATCCTTCTTTTTTGTGGAAGATATCCTTTCCACTTCTGTTTCTTCCAAAAGCAGTCTCACCTTATCATCTATTTGCAGCGAAGGAAATACATCAAAAAATTTTTTTCCCATTTTTATACCCCATATCCGCTTTAGCGGACTTAAAATCAATAGTTGAAAATGCTTTTCTTTCAGCCTTCCGCTCTATTCCCGCTAATTCCAATGGAGCAGCTCCTCTTTTAATACGGAAAGAAGCTGTTCTTCCGGTACCTTTTTAATTATTTTCCCTTTTTTAATGAGAAGCCCTTCCCCTATGCCTCCTGCAATTCCTATATCCGCTTCTTTTGCCTCTCCGGGACCGTTTACCCCACATCCCATAACGGCTACCTTTATATCCAGCGGAATATCTTCCACCATCCGCTCTACCTGATTTGCAAGACCGATTAAATCAATTTTTGTTCTTCCGCAGGTCGGACAGGATACCACTTCGATTCCGCCCTTTCTAAGGCCTAATGTACGCAGAATTAATTTTGCCGACTTAATTTCTTCCACCGGGTCTCCCGTCAAGGATACCCTGACGGTATCGCCGATACCCTGATAAAGAATAATGCCGAGCCCTACTCCCGATTTAATATTGCCACTCAGAAGAGTTCCCGATTCCGTAATTCCCACATGAAGGGGATAATCTGTTTTTTCCGCCAAAATTTCGTGGGCTTTTATGCACATCATCACATCCGAAGATTTTATGCTGATTACCAGATTATCGTACCCTAGCTCCTCAATCATTCCCACTTTGTCCAAGGCACTTTCCACAATTCCTTGTGCCGTAACGCCGCCGTATTTTTCAACCAATTCCTTTTCCAGCGAACCGCTGTTAACGCCTACACGGATAGGAATACTGCGCTCTTTTGCCGCCTTTACTACCTCGGCAACTTTTTTTCTGCCCCCTATATTACCCGGATTAATCCTGATTTTATCCGCCCCGTTTTCTATCGCCGCAACAGCCATTTTGTAATCGAAATGGATATCCGCCACTAAAGGTATGGATATCTCTTTCCTGATTTTATTAATTGCCAGTGCCGCGTCCATTGTCGGTACCGTACAGCGGATAATCTCACATCCTGCCTTTTCCAGCCGGTGAATCTGTTCTACCGTCGCCTTTACATCTTCTGTCCTTGTATTTGTCATAGACTGTATTAAAACCGGATTCCCTCCTCCGATTATTCTGTCCCCTATATGCACTGTCCTTGTTCTCATCCTATGTCCGTCTTGCATCTTAGCCTCCCAAACTGCAGTATCGCCCTGCCTTACTGCCCTTTTTGTTTTTCATCATACATTTAATATCTATCATACCCTGTTTCACAGTCCGGGTTCAAGACTTTTTAAATAGAAAGTTCGGCTACTTATCTCTTCCGTTTCACAATTAATACATTCTAACCTCAGTTCATAGGTTTTTCCCTCTTCAAAATTGCATAACGGAAGTTCCAGCTTGAGAACATCCGATAAGGGATATATTGCATCATACCGTATCAGCAGCTTCTGTCCCTTTGTATTCCGCACATTCACCATAAGAACCTTTTCCTCTCCCGCTACCGCTTGTCCTGCACTGATTGCCATTGCCGACACAATACCCGCTAACACCAGCACAATACCTCTCCCCTTTTTTTCCGTTAAAAAAACACTCCTTTCCCTTCTTACCTCTCCTTTTCTTGTAAAAATACATATAACAGATTTTATCAGGCACAAGGAAAGAATAAGACCCGCCGCCAACAGAATTTCCTCTTCCTTGCCGGAATTACCGCATAATCCCGCAAACCAGAAGCCAACTCCCAGCAATATACAATAATAAATACCCCCTATAATCTTTCTGAACCGCTCCCATGCCTTGTCCGTCTTTTTATAGCATTCCAAAGCTGCCTTAAACTGCCGCATTGTCTGATATCTCTTATTTCTTTCTTCCGCGACCGCCCTGCCCACCGCCTTTTCCAGCCCGGAGGACAAGCGTCTGTCAAACAAACGGATAGGCTGTGCCAAAAACGGCGGTTCCGACAGATTATCTCCGGTCAGCATATAGTACAAAACAGCTCCCAAGCCGTAAATATCGCTTCTTTCATCCACCTCGTCCATCCCTTTTTCGGATAGCTGTTCCGGCGCTGCATACCCGTAAGTTCCTGCACGAAGAACATTATCCTTTTCCTGATAACGCATCCACGCTGTACCAAAATCTACCAGCCGTATTTTCCCATAGGTATCCACCATAATATTGGAAGGCTTCATATCCCGGTAAATTACAGGGCTGCTTCTTTCATGAAGATAAATCAGCACCTCCGCCAGTTCTATTGCCCACTTTACCGCCTGCTCCTGTGCAATTCTCCCTCTTTCCCTTACATATTCCTCTAAATTCTTCCCCTCTATATATTCCATCACCAGATACCGCTCTTCTCCTTCTTCCATGGAATCCGTAATCATGGGCAGCAAAGGATGTCTCAGCTCTTTGAGCATATCCAGTTCCTTTTTCCATACATCGTCCTCTGCCTTGAATTTTTTTACTGCCCTGTCACATTTTAAATGTTTATCATAGGCCCTGTATACCTTTCCGCTGCCTCCGCTTCCCAGTTCCTCATAAAAAATATACTTTCCTTTTTCGGTCCCTTCTGTCATTCTTTCCCTTTCCTATTCCGCCTTTATAGCAACCGCTGAAATATTATCCCTTTCACCTTTTCTTTTTACATATTCTGCCATTTCCTTCAAACGCTTATAAATCTGTTCCCTTCTTTGTATTGTCTCAGGCAGCAGCAGCTCCTCTATCCTTTTTTCGTCCGCCCGGTTCCTGAAACCGTCCGAACAGAGCAAAAAGGTACATTTTCCTATAAAGCATCCGCTTTTCACATCGGGTCTTTTCCACGGGAAACTGCCAATGCAGCGTATCAGGGTATGCGCATTTTCTATATGGTCTTCTGTCAGGCGCTTCAATCTTCCTTTTCCTTTCATCCTATATGCCCGTGTATCCCCGCTATGCCATAAAAAATAATGTCTTCCTGATAAAAGCAATGCGGTTACCGTAGTTCCGAATTTTATTCCTTTTTTCTTTCCTTCCCGTATCATCTCCTCATTGCATCCATATAAAACCCGCAATCCTGCCTTCTCTACCTTCCTTCTTCTTTTATGATTCTTCAGCATAACAAGAGCCTCACGGTAAAACCATTCCGTCATTTTTTCCGCCACAAACCCGCTTGCCGTTTCTCCTCCTTCCAGCCCGCCAATTCCGTCACAAACCAGTGCAAAAACTACCTTTCTGCCTTTGACAGACACTTCCTGAAGGGAAACGGAATCCTGATTGGTCTCCCTTTTCCCCACATCCCAATATACATCCGAAATAAACCTCATCCTTCCTCCTTTGTTTTTTATGATTATCTGTTTGAAAAATTGTTACTGAAAATGTAACTGATGATAAAATATAAGATTTGATAATTATGATTTATCCATTCCAAATATTATTATATAAGACACAGGCAGAATATGCAAGACAAATTGGCGTCTGCCGGTAACAATTTAGCCCGGCATGTTACTCCTGCCCGCTTCCGCGTCCGGCATCCCTCTGCCTGTCTGTTTTTTTGCGTTATTTTGGATGGCAGATGT
>DNJW01000199.1:0-4704 GCA_003488965.1 Lachnospiraceae bacterium
GGTAATTAAGTTGAGTCATACTAGAAAACAGAGTAATACAACGTGCTTATTTTTATGCCAGTACAGCAGCCCGGCCGAAAGAATATTCCTCAAGGAGCCCCTCAAAAAGCGTCAGTACTTGGTGAGGTTTTTCACGAACCTAGTACTGTTACGCTTTTTGTGGAGCGGGAGCGCGGCGACGGAGGAATATTTTTTCGGCCGGGCGGACTGCCGGACACCCCTCTTTCGGCCGTACTCCCACCCAAAGTTTATTAAGATTTCTTTAAACATATTGAGTTGCCGCTAAAAGTGTGGTACGTTAAAAAAAATAGTAAATAAGACGTGCCAAACAGTACTGATGACACGGGATGGGAGAACAGATGAAGAGCAGATTATATTATGTATTATTTCCTCTATATGCCATTGTGGTGGCGTTTATTTTGTACGTAAACGGTGTGTTTACGGGAGAGGATGGTTCACTGGTAAATTTGGCAATTAATATCGGGTTCCTGATTATTATAGGCGTGCTGTTCCTGATATCTTCAATCAGCTTCGGCAGGCTGAACGGAGTAACGGATGAATTGGAAAGCTTTACGCTGCGTCTTCAGAAGGAATACAAAGAGGCGGGAAATAAAAATCTTTGGAGCAGTTATCAGGACCGGAATGATTCCTTAAAAAATCCGGAGCTGTGGAGCGCCTTTAATAAATACCGGCTGCGGATAAAAAGCCTTCGGACAAAAAGGGGAATATCTGGTCCCTGCGATGTGGAAGAATATATCAATGAGGATTTGCTGGACAGGGTGGGAATGAGTTTTTTTAATTCCGGTGTTTCCGGGATGCTGACTGGTCTGGGTATTTTGGGTACCTTTCTTGGTCTGTCCATGGGACTCGGTTCCTTTAACGGAGATGATATTTTTGCTATTTCCGATAATGTGGGTTCCTTGCTTTCCGGCATGAAGGTGGCTTTCCATACTTCGGTGTACGGCATTTTCTTTTCACTGGTATTTAATATCGTTTACCGCAGCATTATGTCGGATGCATACGGAAAACTGGAAGAATTTTTATGCGTTTTCCGCCAGACCGCCCAGCCCCGTGCTTCGAAAGACGATGAAAGCTCGGCGGCCATGGTAGTATATCAGGCGAATATGTCCAATACGCTGAAACAGATGCTGGAAATCATGAAAGGCAGCTCCGCGGAACAGACGGCGGGAGTGGAGCGTATTGTGGACAAATTTACCGGACAGATGCAGACTTCCTTGGGAACAGACTTTCAGAAACTGGGCAATACGTTAAAAGCGGCAGGAGAGGCTCAAAAGGCCAGTGCATCGAATACAGCGGAAATGATTGATGCCGTGGCTGCTTTAGTGGAGGTTAACCGCAACGTACAGTCTGCCCTTGTAAAAATTATGGACAGGCAGGAAGCCTTTGCAGGAGAATTAAAAGAACAGAAGGAGAAGCTGGCAGATGCCTGCCAAAATATGAACGATGAGATTTCCAGCCAGCTGTATGCATTTGACCAGATGAGGAGCTTGTATGAAAAATAAACAGAAAAAAAGGGAAGCTTTTACAGAACACAGCTATTGGCAGTCCTATTCCGACATGATGGCGGCGCTGCTGCTGATTTTTGTATTGATAATAGCGATAACCCTGGCGATATATAAACAAAAAACAACCGACCTGGACCGTACCCGTCTGGAGCTGGATACCGCCCAGACCCAACTGGATTCCACCATAGCCGACTTGGAAAATTCCAATAAAGAGCTTGCCGCTTCCTTGGCGGAACTGCAGCAGGCCTATGCCCAGGCGGCGCTGACTCAGGAAGAGCTGGACAAGGCTTATCTGGAAATTGAAAATGCCAGACAGGAACTGACAACTACAAAAAATGAACTGCAGGACATTGTAGGTATCAGGACGGATATTATCGGCGCTTTGCAGACAACTTTTAACAATTCCAGCATGAAGGTAGATGCCCAGACTGGTTCCATAACTTTTTCTTCCGATGTGCTTTTCCGGTACAACAGCGCTACTCTTACCGCGGACAGCAGACAGACCCTGCAGGAAATCATTCCCATGTATCTGGATGTGCTGCTTCAGGACCAGTTCCGGAATTATATATCGGAAATTATCATTGAAGGGCATACGGATACGGACGGCAGCTACCAGAGCAATATGGAACTGTCTTATGAGCGGGCAAATGCCGTGGCAGATTTTTGCCTCAATACACGAAACGGCCTAAGCGACGAAAAAATTGAACAGCTGCAGAAGATTCTTACCGTTAATGGGAAATCCTGGAGCAATCCGGTTTATAAAAAGGATACGGCAGGGAATATTACGGCAGATGTGGATATGCCTGCTTCTAGAAGAGTGGAAATTAAGTTCCGGTTAAAGGAAGATGAGATGATTGATAAAATATCCGGTATTTTAGCGCAAGAATAACCCCTATCCTTTTCCCCTTAAGTATGGTAATATAGATTTTGTGGGAATGAAAAAGGAGTAAGGTGAAATGCTTGAGAATATAGATGCGGTTATTTTTGATTTAGACGGCTCGCTGGTAGATTCTATGTGGATTTGGAGACAGATTGATATTGAATATTTAGGAAAATTCGGTATAGAGCTGCCGGAGAATCTGCAGTCTGAAATTGAAGGAATGAGCTTTGGCGAAACAGCGGCATATTTTAAGAACCGTTTTCGCCTGCCGGATTCTATCCAGCAGATTAAGGACGATTGGAACGCTATGGCATGGGATAAGTATACTCATGAAGTGCCATTAAAAGAAGGGGTAGACAGTTTTTTGGAATTATGCGCAGAAAGGGGAATCGCCCTTGGGATTGCCACCAGCAATTCCAGGGAATTGGCAGAAAATATTATATCCGTGCATGGTCTTGAGAATTATTTTACTTGTATTATGACCGGCTGCGATGTGGGGAAAGGGAAACCGGCGCCGGATATTTATCTGGCTGTAGCAAGAAAGCTGCAGGTAGAACCGGGGCGATGCCTTGTTTTTGAGGATATCATTCCCGGAATTTTGGCAGGAAAGGCGGCAGGAATGAAAGTCTGTGCTGTGGAGGATGACTATTCCATAGTACAGAAAGAGGATAAAATAGCAGCAGCTGATTATTATATTGAGGATTTCATCCATTTGCCTGATATATGTAAAAGGAAAAAGATATCATGAACGGATTTTTGCCAATATCAAAAGAAGAACTTGAGGAGCGCAATATTAAACAGCTTGATTTTGTATATGTCATAGGCGATGCTTATGTGGACCATCCATCTTTCGGACATGCCATTATAAGCCGCATTCTGGAAGCGCACGGATATACAGTAGGAATTATTTCCCAGCCTGACTGGAAGGACGAAACCAGCATTGATGTTTTCGGAAAGCCAAGGCTGGCATTTTTGGTGTCCGCAGGAAATATGGATTCCATGGTAAATCATTATTTTGTGTCCAAAAAACGCCGTCCCAGTGATGCCTATACGCCGGGAGGAGAAGCGGGAAAGCGGCCGGATCATGCGGTGGTTGTTTACGGCAATCTGATTCGCCGTACCTATAAGGATGTTCCGGTGATTATCGGAGGGATAGAAGCAAGCCTCCGGAGGCTTGCCCACTATGATTACTGGTCCGACAGCTTTAAGCGATCCGTCCTGCTGGATTCACAGGCAGATATTATCTCTTATGGAATGGGTGAAAAATCCATAATAGAAATAGCCGATGCGTTAAATAGCGGTATTTCGGTAAAAGATATTTCCTTTATAGCCGGAACGGTTTATAAAACAAAAGATATTTCCGGCATCTATAACGGTATTTTGCTTCCTTCCTATGAAGAAATGAAGAAAAATCCGGCATCCTATGCGGAGAGCTTTTATGAACAATATAGGAATACGGACCCCTTTAACGGAAAATATTTAATAGAGCCTTATCCCAATGGCGTTTATGTAGTACAGAATCCGCCTGCGAAGCCGTTGACAATGCAGGAGATGGATGCTGTTTACGAACTGCCCTACCAGAGAACCTTCCACCCTTCCTATCAGGAAAAAGGCGGCGTTCCGGCAATTGAAGAAATAAAATTTTCCCTTATCAGCAACAGAGGATGTTTCGGTGGGTGCAATTTCTGTGCCCTGACCTTTCATCAAGGCAGGACGGTACAGACAAGAAGCCATGCTTCCATTGTAAGGGAAGCCGAAAAAATGACTGCCGAAAAAGATTTTAAAGGTTATATCCATGATGTGGGCGGCCCTACGGCTAATTTCAGGCATCCTTCCTGTGAGAAACAGCTGTCCATGGGGGTATGCAAGGATAAACAGTGCCTTTTTCCCAAGCCGTGTAAAAATCTGACGGTTGACCATAGGGATTATCTGGAACTTTTGCATGAACTGCGTGCGCTTTCCGGTGTAAAAAAGGTATTTATCCGTTCAGGGATACGATTTGATTATCTTTTGGCAGACCCCGACGACACTTTTTTTATGGAATTGGTGGAACATCATGTAAGCGGCCAGCTGAAAGTGGCACCAGAGCACATTTCCGATGCGGTGCTTTCTAAAATGGGAAAGCCGTCAAAGGAAATTTATGAACAGTTTGTAAGAAAATACAATAAGATAAATGAACAGCTGGGGAAAAAACAGTTTTTAGTGCCTTACCTGATGTCTTCCCATCCCGGTTCCACATTAAAAGAAGCGGTGGAACTGGCAGAGTATTTAAGGGATCTTGGCTATATGCCGGAACAG
>DNJW01000199.1:4969-16026 GCA_003488965.1 Lachnospiraceae bacterium
GCCGGAACAGGTACAGGATTTTTACCCGACCCCCTCTACGGTATCTACGGTCATGTACTATACCGGAATTGACCCGGTCAGTAAAAGGAAGGTATACGTATGCCGTAATCCCCATGAAAAAGCAATGCAAAGGGCGTTAATCCAGTACAGAAATCCCAATAATTATGAACTGGTTTACGAAGCCCTGACAAAAGCAGGAAGAGAAGATTTAATCGGATTTGAAAAAAAATGTCTGATTAGGCCAAGGTATGGGGGAAAAAACAAAGAGAGAGCCGGAAGAGCGGTATCTAAAAAAACAGGAGCAGAAAAGCAAAAGCCGGCAAAGAAAAAGAAAACCATCCGGAATGTGCATAAAAAGAAAAAAGAGGCATGATTTTATGGAAAGAAAAAAGAAAATTGTTATTATAACAGGGGCTTCTTCCGGACTCGGTCAGGAATTCGCCTTTCAGCTGGACAGAATTTTCTGTAACCTGGATGAAATATGGCTGATTGCCAGAAGAAAAGAACGTCTTGTAGAATTGTCCAAGCTTTTGGATATTCAGGCAAAAATAATCGCCATGGATGTAACAAAGGAACAGGACATGCTGTCTTTCAAAAAAATATTGGAAACAGAAAATGTTTCCGTCCATATGCTGATTAACTGTGCCGGTTACGGACTGATGGGCAGATTTGATGCAATAGATATTGAGGAACAGCTGGGAATGGTGGAAGTAAACTGCAAAGCACTTACCCGGCTGACCTATGACTGTATTCCCTATATGTGCCGGAACGGGCGGATTATTCAGCTGGCATCCAGTGCGGCCTTTGTCCCCCAGCAGAATTTTGCCATATATGCAGCAAGCAAATCATATGTCTTGAGTTTTTCGAGAGCGTTGAGGGAAGAACTGAAGGGAAAAGGCATATGGGTGACCGCAGTATGTCCAGGCCCTGTGGAAACGGAGTTTTTTGAGACTGCCGAAAAATACGGCTCTACACTGGCGGTAAAGAAACTGGCTATGGTTTCTCCCCAAAAAGTGGTGAGGGAGGCACTGTCCGATTCTTATAAGCGGAAGGCGGTTTCGGTATGCAGCTTTCCGATGAAGGCGTTCCGTATCTTGACAAAAACCGTTCCTCATGGGGTGATACTGAATTTTATGGGTTTTTTTCATTAACGGATAAGGAAACGGAGCAAAATATATGGGCAGAAAAAGAATTGTCAAAGGACAGTACGGATATATCAAAAGACAGAAGATATGGGCCAGCATTCGGACGGCAGTGTTCTATGCATTAGCTCTTTCCCTTTTTTTGGTTGGAATAAAAATTACGGGTTCAAAAGAAAATCTTCTAACAGTAGCTGCTATTTTAGCATGCCTTCCGGCGGGAAGAAGTACAGTCAATATGATTATGTTTTTAAGGGCGGCGGGATGTTCGGAAAAGGCGAAACAAAGGATAGAACCTTGCGCTGCCGGGCTGATGCAGCTCTATGACTTGTTTTTTACCTCTTATGAAAAAAACTATCCTGTCAGCCATATAGCGGTCAAGGGCAATGTGGTATGCGGCTATTCGGAAAACAGCAAAACAGACTGTCCGGCCTGTGAAAAGCATTTGGATACTTACTTAAAGCAGGGAGGATGCAAAGGCGTGGCAGTAAAAATATTTGATGATATTGAAAAATACTGTGAAGGGCTGAATAACCTTAAGAAACAGGATGAGGACGCATCCTTTGGCCCATCGGAAGAAAATACGGCTCAGATGCAGGAAATTATTGAAAATCTGCTGGCTATTGCTTTATAATAACTAAGATTAAGAATATGAATGGAGCATTCCTATGATAAAGATTACAATGAAGGAAAGAGATTCCGGACAGCGTCTGGATAAATACCTGAAAAAATATCTGTCAAAAGCTACGTCTGGATTTCTCTATAAGATGCTGCGGAAAAAAAATATTACTTTAAACGGGACCAAGGCAACAGGAAGTGAAATACTGCGGCCGGAGGATGAGATTACACTGTTTCTTTCCGATGAGACAATACTGAAATTCGGAGGAATCATACCGGAAAGGGACAAAGATGCTTCGCAGACCGGAAAATCGGAAGAACCATCCCGGGAAGAACAGAAACAGGAAAGACGCTGCCGCCAATACGCACAAGCCTATGAAGCAAATAAAGGTATTGAGATTGTTTTTGAAAACGAGCATATTCTTGTAGCTGATAAACCTGCCGGAATGCTGACGCAGAAAGCATCGCCGGAGGATTTGTCTTTAAACGAGTGGTTTGTCGGTTATCTGATGGCAACAGGGAAAATAAGCAGGGAGGAGCTGCATACATTCAGACCCTCTGTCTGCAACCGGCTGGACAGAAATACCAGCGGTCTGGTGCTTTGCGGAAAAACTCTGGCAGGAAGCCAAAAAATAAGCGCCCTGTTGAAAGAAAGAAGCCTTCGCAAATTCTACTGTCTGTATGTAAAAGGCATGATAACGGAAGAGTCGCAGATAGAAGGATTTCTAAAAAAAGACCGGCAGGCAAATAGAGTGGAATTATGCAAGGAAGCGAAAGATGAGGAAGGTTCTTATATTAAGACGGTCTATAAACCTCTTAAGAATTACCGGAATATGACTCTGCTGGAGGCGGAACTGGTTACAGGAAAAACCCACCAGATAAGAATCCATCTGGCCAGCATAGGGCATCCTGTGCTGGGAGACTATAAATACGGCCATTTTGAATTTAATGACCGTTATAAGAAAAAATACGGGATTGATACACAGCTTCTTCATGCCTCCCGTCTGGAATTTCCCAAGCTGGAGGGAGAGTGGGAGGAACTGTCGGAACTTGTGCTGACAGCCGGTATGCCGGAAATTTTCCGGACATTGGATGAAGGGGAAAGGTAGGATACGGGATGGCAACTTGGAATTCTAGGGGATTAAGGGGTTCTACTTTAGAGGACTTGATTAACAGAACCAATGAAAAATATCTGGAGAACGGTCTGGCGCTGATTCAGAAAATCCCTACGCCGATTACCCCTATCAATATTGACAAGGAAAACGGCCAGATTACCCTTGCTTATTTTGACCAGAAAAGTACCGTTGACTACATCGGTGCGGTGCAGGGAATTCCGGTCTGCTTTGATGCGAAGGAATGTACAAAGGATACCTTCGCTCTTCAAAACATTCATGAGCATCAGGTGGAATTTATGCGTCAGTTTGAAAAGCAGGGAGGAATTGCTTTTTTTGTAATTTATTATACTCATAAAGAGATTTTCTATTATCTGCCTTACGAAATGCTGCGCTATTTCTGGGACAGGGCAAAGGACGGGGGGAGAAAGAGCTTCCGGTTTGACGAATTGAACCCGGAATATATTATGCAGCGGAAAAACAGCGTTTTTGTACCTTATTTAGATATGATACAGAAAGATTTGGATGACAGAGAGTGAAAGGAGTAGAATGCCGATATGAGCAGGAAGCTGATACATACGCCGGAGGGCGTGCGGGATATTTACGGAGAAGAATATGCGAAAAAATTAAAGACAGAAAGTCTGATTCTGGAAAAAATCCATAGCTATGGTTATCAGGACATTCAAACCCCTACCTTTGAATTTTTTGATGTGTTTTCCAAGGAAGTAGGCACGACGCCTTCGAAGGAACTATATAAATTTTTTGACAAGGAAGGGAATACACTAGTATTGAGGCCGGATTTTACACCTTCTATCGCAAGATGCGCGGTAAAATATTTCTGGGACGAAGATGTGCCGATACGGTTCTGTTATGTAGGAAATACCTTTATCAATAATTCCAATCTTCAGGGAAAATTAAAAGAGGTTACCCAGATGGGGGCGGAACTGATTGGGGAGTCTTCGGCAGAAGCGGACGGAGAAATGGCTGCCATGGTAATCGAAGCCTTGCTTTTGGCAGGATTAAAAGATTTCCAGCTGAGCATCGGAAATGTGGAATATTTCAGGGGCATCTGCATGGAAGCAGGACTGGATGAAGAAACGGAACTGGAACTGAGAGAATTTATTTCCGGGAAAAATTATTTCGGCGCAGAAGAACTCTTAAAGGAAAAAAATGTTTCCGAAGAATATAGTGACGCTTTGCTAAAGGTAACTGATTTGTTCGGCAGCTATGATTCTTTGGAACAGGCGAAAACCTTGGTGCGCAACGAACGTTCCCTGAATGCGGTAAAACGCCTGGAGATGCTTTATGAAGTACTTTGCTGCTATGGGGTGGAAAAATATGTGTCCTTTGATTTGGGAATGTTAAGCAAGTATCATTATTATACCGGAGTGATTTTCAAAGCATATACCTACGGTGTAGGGGATGCCATTGTAAAAGGGGGCAGATATGACACCCTTTTGGAACAGTTTGGCAAAAAAGCTCCCGCAATCGGTTTTGCGGTAGTGGTTGACGATTTGATGGCAGCTCTGGAAAGACAGGGAGTTACGGTAAAAACAGCACCGGAAGCCGAACTGTTAGAGTATACTCCCGATACCTATAGAAAAATTTTGGCGCAGGCAAGAAAGCTCAGGGCAGCGGGGAAAAAGGCCGTCATGATGCCGCATAAGGGAACAGAAGAAGGGAGGGGACGGAAATAATGGAAGAAACACGTTATTTAACGTTTGCCTTGGGAAAAGGGCGGCTGGCTAGCAGAACTTTGGAGCTGTTAGAGGAAATAGGAATTACCTGTGAGGAAATGAAAGACAAAAAATCAAGGAAACTGGTTTTTGTCAATGAAGAAAGAAAACTCCGCTTCTTTCTCGCCAAGGGACCGGATGTGCCCACTTATGTGGAATATGGGGCCGCAGATATCGGCGTGGTTGGTAAAGATACAGTATTGGAAGAAAACCGCAGGGTATATGAGGTACTTGATTTAGGGTTCGGAAAATGCCGTATGTGCGTATGCGGACCGGAAAGCGCCAGAGAATTGCTGATGCATCATGAAAGAATACGGGTTTCCAGCAAATATCCGAACATTGCCAAAGATTATTTTTATAATAAAAAACATCAGACAGTAGATATTATCCGGCTCAATGGCTCGGTGGAACTGGGTCCTATGGTAGGACTTTCCGATGTCATCGTTGACATTGTAGAAACCGGTTCTACCTTGAAAGAAAACGGACTGGCTGTCTTGGAAGAAATCTGTCCGCTGTCCGCCCGTATGATTGTAAACCAGGTGAGTATGCAGATGCAGCCTGAGCGAATCAAAAAGCTGATTAATGAAATAAGAGAACATTTGGAAACAAGGGAAGCGTAACGGAGGAGCCAAAAGGAATATGAAAGAATATAAGGGTATTATTATTGCATGTATTGCCGGAATCTGTGCCATTATATGCGTAACGATTATGACAGGAAATCTGGTATCGTATAAGAAAACCTCAGGAGGAGGGGGAATTACGGCAACCGGTTCGGCGAGCTGCGATTTCGAGTCGGATTTGATTGTATGGCGGGGCAGCTTTACCGCATATGGAACTACTACTCAGGAAGCATATAAGATTATCAAAAGGGATGCGGAAGTCATCAGGAAGTATCTGCTGGATAACGGGGTGACGGAAGACGAAATGATTTTCGGTTCAGTCAGAATTTCCCAAAGATGGGAAAGCGAATACAATGAAGAAGGATATGAAATTGGAGTTTATCTTGTAGGATATGACCTGGCACAGGAAATTCAGGTCACTTCCAACGATGTGGATAAGGTAGATGCCATTTCCAGGGATATTACCCAGCTGATTGAATCGGATGTGGAGTTTACCTCCGATGCACCGGAATATTATTATACAAAGCTGGATGAACTGAAATTACAGCTGATTGAGGAAGCTACGGTAAATGCCAAGGAGAGAATTGATATCATGGCGGCGGGAACCGGAGGAGAGACAGGAAAGCTTCTTAACGCCAACTTGGGCGTGTTCCAGATTACTGCCCAGAACACCAACTCGGATTACAGCTACGGCGGCGCCTTTGACACCAGTTCCAGGAACAAAACAGCTTCTATTACTGTCAGGCTGAATTACAGCGTCGAATAAGAACGGAAGAAGGAGAAAACCGATGAGAACGATAAAACTGACATCTGACACAAAAAAAGACCTTCTAAACAGTCTTTTGAAAAGAAGTCCCAATAATTACGGACAGTATGAGGCGGCGGTAGCAGAAATTACAGCCGCTGTCCGTGACAGGAAGGATGAGGCATTGTTTGCTTATACGGAAAAATTTGATAAGTGTAAAATAGATGCGTCTACCATACAGGTAACAAAGGAAGAGATTGCCAAAGCTTATGAAAAGACAGACCCGAAGCTGGTAGAGGTGATGAAAAAGTCGGCAGAAAATATCCGCGCCTTCCATGCAAAACAGCTTCACAATTCCTGGATAGACACGAGACCGGACGGCTCTTTGCTCGGACAAAAAATCACACCTGTGGGCATATCCGGCGTATATGTGCCCGGCGGCAAGGCAGCTTATCCGTCCAGTGTACTGATGAATGTCATTCCGGCAAAGGTAGCCGGAGTGGAACGGGTCATTATGACAACGCCTCCGGATGCGTCGGGCAAAGTGTATGCCGGAACTCTTGTGGCTGCCGATATTGCCGGGGTGGATGAAATTTATAAAGCGGGCGGGGCACAGGCAATCGCGGCTATGGCTTTCGGAACCGAAAGCATTCCCAAGGTAGATAAGATTACCGGGCCGGGAAATATCTTTGTGGCTTTGGCAAAAAAGGCCTGCTTCGGATATGTAAGTATTGATTCCATTGCCGGTCCCAGCGAAATTCTTGTCATTGCGGACGAAACGGCCAATCCCCGCTATGTGGTTGCAGATCTGCTTTCCCAGGCGGAGCATGATGAGCTGGCAAGCGCCATACTGATTACTACCAGCGAAAAACTGGCAAAGGAAGTGAATGCAGAAGCAGCGAAATTTGCGGAAACATTGTCCAGAAAAGAGATTATCCGAAAATCTTTGGATAATTATGGGTATATACTGGTAGCGGAAACTATGGAGGATGCAGTGGAGGCCGCCAACGAAATCGCTTCCGAACATGTAGAAATACTGACGGCGGAGCCTTATCAGGTAATGACGAAGATACGGAATGCGGGAGCATTGTTTCTGGGAGAATATTCTTCCGAGCCTTTGGGCGACTATTATGCGGGTCCGAACCATATCTTGCCCACCAATGGGACGGCAAAATTCTTCTCCCCCCTGAATGTGGATGACTTTATGAAAAAAACAAGCATTATTTCCTATTCGAAAGACGCGCTTGAGGCTGTGCATGAAGATATCGAACTGTTTGCCGAAAGCGAAGGCTTGACGGCTCACGCAAATTCGATTAAAGTAAGATTTGAAAAATAGAAAAGGGTATGGTTATGAGCATGGAAAGAAAAGCAACCGTAGAAAGGAAAACCAAAGAAACCGATATTTGTTTAAGTCTTAGTCTGGACGGGACGGGAAATGGCGATATAGATACAGGAATCGGTTTTTTAAACCATATGCTGGAGGGGTTTGCCCGCCATGGATTTTTTGATTTGAAGGTAAAGGTAAAGGGCGATTTGCATGTGGACGGGCATCATACAACGGAGGATATAGGGATTGTTTTTGGGCAGGCCCTAAAGGAAGCGCTGGGGAGAAAAGAAGGGATAAAACGTTACGGTTCCTTTATTCTTCCTATGGATGATGCGTTAGCCTTATGTGCTGTGGATTTATGCGGACGTCCTTATTTTTGCTATGAATGTGCATTTCCTACGGAGAGAATCGGCGATCTGGATACGGAGCTTATCCGGGAATTTTTCTATGCGGTTTCTTATTCTGCGGGAATGAATCTTCATATAAAGATGCTGTCCGGCGTAAACAGCCATCATATGGCAGAAGCGATGTTTAAAGCGTTTTCCAAAGCATTGGGCGAAGCGGTGGGTAAAGACGACCGGATTCAGGATGTTCTTAGTACGAAAGGAATTCTGGCATAGTATATGAGAAATTGCAAAGGAGAAGGATGTATGGACGGTCAATATAAAAAATTGGTTCCCTGCATTTATTTATATAAAGGAAATGCGGTAAAGAGCTTATCCGATATTACGATTATAGATACTAATCCGGTAGGGCTGGCTAAATATTACAGCGATAACCATGGGGATGAGATTCTTGTCTTTGATATGTCAAAAGGGGATGCAGAGCATGAGGAAGCGCTGGACATTATAAAGGAAATCTGTATTGCAGCAGAAATTCCGGTAATCGGAGCCGGAAATGTACATCGCATGGAGGACATAAAAAAGCTCCTTTATGCAGGATGCAAAAAGGCAGCGCTGAATTATTCCAAACCGGAAAACATTGCCATTACGGAAGAAGTATCAAAAAAATTCGGCAAAGAAAAAATAGCGGCATGTTATACAAGAATGGAAACCCTGCTGGAATACAAAGAACTGCTGGAAGAATTTGTGGACGAACTGATTCTGGTGGACGCGGCGGCCCTTCGGGACAGCTTGAATGACTGGGACGGAAAACCTCAGGTTTTGGCTCTCCTTCCTGAAGTTTCCCTTGATAAGCTGATAGAAATTCTTTCTTCCCCTGCAATATGCGGTATTACAGGCTATGCGATCAATGAGAACGCAAAGGAGCTTTCGGCCATTAAATCTTTATGTCAGGGAAACGGTATTAAGGTCAATACGTTTGAGGCTTCTTTCCGCTGGGCTGATTTTAAACTGAACTCTGACGGGCAGGTGCCGGTTGTCGTTCAGGATTATAAAACCGGAGAAGTGCTGATGGTAGCTTATATGAACGAGGAAGCCTTTCTGACCACAGTTCATACGGGAAAAATGACATATTACAGCAGAAGCCGTCAGGAACTTTGGATAAAGGGGGAGACCAGCGGACACTATCAATATGTAAAATCACTGACTGCCGACTGCGATATGGATACGATTCTTGCCAAGGTATCCCAGGTCGGCAACGCCTGCCACACGGGAAGCTATTCCTGCTTTTTTAACGAAATTGTCAAAAAGGAATATGAGGAAACCAATCCTTTAAAGGTGTTTGAATCGGTTATGGGAGTAATCGAAGACAGAAAAAAGCATCCTAAGGAAGGTTCTTATACCAATTATCTGTTTGACAAGGGGCTGGATAAGATTTTAAAGAAGCTGGGAGAAGAGGCTACAGAAATTGTGATTGCCGCTAAAAATCCTAATCCTAATGAAATCAAATATGAAATTGCCGATTTCCTTTATCATATGATGGTTCTGATGGCAGAACGGGGTGTCAGCTGGACCGAAATTGTAGAGGAACTGGCGAAAAGATAATAACATAGATTTGCTGTTTTTCTAATATACTTTAAAAAGATTTTTATTAGGAAACGGTAACTGTGAATATTTTAAAAAAGTACAAAAAAACCATTTTTGTCGTATTTCTTTTATGTGCCATGTTTTTTGCCGGAAGGGGCGTGGGTTATTTGACGCGGGAGTTTTCCCTTTCCGGGGGAAACGGCATAAATTCGGTAGGCTCTTCTCATATTTCCGCTTCGGAAAACTGGGGACTGGGCGGATACGGAGAAGAAACAAAACCCACCGGAATCGCTTCGGCAGAGGAACTGAAAAAATACGATGCCTATTTTGTAGGGGAGGGCGAAGAAAAAATCATTTATCTTACCTTTGATGCCGGTTATGAAAACGGAAATACGGAGCCCATATTGGATGCCCTGAAAAAACATAATGCCCCGGCCACTTTTTTTGTGGTAGGCCATTATCTGGAATCAGCGCCTGAACTGGTAAAACGCATGGTGGAAGAGGGACATTGTGTAGGAAACCATACCTACCATCATCTGGATATGTCGCAGATATCGGATATGGAATCTTTCCGGAAGGAAATGGAGGATGTGGAAAATCTTTTCCGGCAGATTACCGGAAAAGAACTTGCCAAATATTACCGGCCTCCCCAGGGGAAATATAGTGTCGGGAATCTTCAGATGGCCAAAGAACTGGGATATCATACCTTTTTCTGGAGCCTTGCCTATGTGGACTGGTATCAGGATAAACAGCCTTCCAAGGAAGAGGCTATGGAAAAGCTGACGGGACGGATTCATCCCGGCGCAATTGTCCTTTTGCACAGCACATCGAAAACAAATGGTGAAGTACTGGACGAACTGCTGGGAGAATGGGAGAAAATGGGTTACAGCTTCCGGCCTTTGTCCGAACTGATTAATTAGCAATGGTACATAGGCATTCCCCGGCCTTGTCATAAAATCTTCTTTTTTTGCATACTTTGTTTTAAGTGATGGCTGAAGGACAATAAAACAGGATGGGGAAGATTTCGACCAACCAAAAATTGCAGCTGATACGGACCATAAGAGCAGAAAGTCAGGATAACAGACTGAAAATGAGAAACCGTGAAAGAATTTTATACGGAATAGAAAGCAAAAGCGGAGAGGAACTGCCGATTTACAGCAAAGATTACTACGAAGGAGGAAGGGAACTTCGCGCATTGGAAGAAGGAGGCGTTCCCATACAAGGAAATACTTTTTCGTCCTTTAAGCTCCGGCTGATACTGGCTGTTGTACTTTTTAGCATATTTCTTGTGGCAGATGCCGGGGAAGGAGATATCGCTGGTATTTCTACCGAATATATCAGGGAGGAAATCAACAAAGATTTCGATGCCGGTTTTGAAGAAGTAGTGTTTGATTTTGAAGATAATTTCCCGTATACTCTATTTAAGGATTAAAATCATAATAGGTAATTACGAAACGATATAAAGTATAAGGAGGATTATGAGCGGACTGGCGTTAAGAGACGAAATACTTTTGCAGGTGGAAAAACCGGCACGTTATATCGGCAATGAGGTAAATGCGGTTATAAAGGATGAAAACCAGGTGGATGTGCGGATTGCGATGTGTTTTCCCGATGTTTATGAAATCGGCATGTCCCATCTGGGAATACAGATATTATATGATATGTTCAACAGTTTTCAGGATGTGTGGTGCGAACGGGTATACTCGCCCTGGAAGGATTTGGACAAAATAATGAGGGAGGAAAACATCCCTCTTTTTGCGTTGGAATCCCAGGAACCGGTAAAAGATATGGATTTTCTGGCGATTACCATCCAATATGAAATGTGCTATACC
>DNJW01000199.1:16296-16472 GCA_003488965.1 Lachnospiraceae bacterium
ATATGAAATGTGCTATACCAATATACTGCAGATTCTGGATTTATCCCATATTCCATTAAAAGCAAGAGAACGGGGATGGGGACAGGAATCCGGATGGGATGACCCTGTTGTCATCGGCGGAGGTCCCTGCGTTTATAACCCGGAGCCTATTGCGGAATTTTTTGATATTTTTTACA
>DNJW01000199.1:16755-18239 GCA_003488965.1 Lachnospiraceae bacterium
ATTTTTTGATATTTTTTACATCGGCGAGGGAGAAACCCGTTACAGGGAACTGCTGGATGTATATAAGGAATGCCGCCGTCACGGCGAGTCCAGAACCGTTTTTTTAAGAAAAGCGGCAAAGATACCGGGAATGTATGTGCCTTTGTTTTATCAGGTGGAATATAAGGAAGACGGAACGATACGGGATATGAGGCCTTTAGAGGAAGGAATTCCGAAAACCATTGTCAAAGAAATTGAAATGAATGTTTCGGATACCTATTATCCGCAAAAGCCGGTGGTTCCTTTTATCAAAGTCACGCAGGACAGAGTTGTGCTGGAAATACAGCGGGGATGCATCCGTGGCTGCCGTTTCTGTCAGGCGGGCCAGATTTACCGGCCGGTGCGGGAACGGGATGTGGATATGCTCAAAGACTATGCCGTTAAGATGCTGCAAAGTACCGGTCATGAAGAAATTTCCTTAAGTTCATTAAGTTCCAGCGACTATTCTAAACTGCCGGAGCTGATTGATTTTCTGATGGGAGAATGCGGGGAAAAGAAAATCAATATTTCGCTTCCGTCGCTGCGGATTGATGCTTTTTCTCTGGATGTAATGAGTAAAGTACAGGACATAAAAAAAAGCAGCCTTACCTTTGCGCCGGAAGCAGGCAGCCAGAGGCTGAGAAATGTGATAAATAAGGGGCTGACGAGAGAGGATATTTTAAAGGGGGCAAAACTTGCCTTTGAAGGAGGATGGACAAGGGTAAAGCTTTATTTTATGCTGGGACTTCCCACAGAAACGGAGGAGGATATCAGGGGCATCGGTGAACTGGCCAATGAAATTGCGGCGGTATTTTATGAAACCGTGCCCAAGGAAAAACGGGTAAACGGAAAGGTGCAGATTGTAGCCAGTACCTCGTTTTTTATTCCGAAACCCTTTACTCCCTTTCAGTGGGCGTCTATGTGTACCAAAGAGGAATTTTTGGACAAGGCTTATCTTACCCGTACATCCATTAAGGAACAGCTGAATCAGAAAAGCATTAAATACAATTGGCATGAGGCAGACATCAGTGTACTGGAAGGAGTGTTCGCAAGAGGAGACAGAAAACTTTCCGATGTCATTGAAAGAGCCTATAAAAAAGGATGCATGTTCGATGCCTGGAGCGAATATTTCCGCAATGATGTATGGATGGAGACCTTTGAAGAATGCGGCGTTGATATCGGTTTTTATACTACCAGGGAGCGGGAATTGGATGAAAAACTGCCCTGGGATTTTTTAGACTGCGGAGTCAGCAAGGAATTTTTAAAAAGAGAGTGGAAGAAGGCATTGGAGGAGACGGTTTCTCCCAATTGCCGGAAACAATGCCAAGGATGCGGAGCAAACCGGTTTGGCGGCGGAGTTTGCTTTGAGGAAAAGACAGACGAAAGGATAAAAGGGGCATGAAAGTAAGGATAAAATTTGCCAAGGCAGGAGCGATGCGGTTTATTGGGCATCTGGATGTGATGCG
>DNJW01000199.1:18556-19338 GCA_003488965.1 Lachnospiraceae bacterium
TATTGGGCATCTGGATGTGATGCGTTTTTTTCAGAAAGCTATCCGGAGAGCCGGAATTGATGTTGCTTATTCCGAAGGATTCAGCCCTCATCAGATTATGTCCTTTGCCGCACCCTTGGGTGTAGGCCTTAGCAGCAAGGGGGAATATCTGGATATTGAAGTAAAATCCCATAACGGAGCGGAAGATATGAAAAGACGGCTGAATGACGCAATGGTGGAGGGACTGGAAATCAAGAATATTACTTTGCTTAAGGAAGGGGCGAAAAATGCTATGGCAAGTGTTGCCGCAGCGGAATATTCCATCAGATTCCGGCCAGGATACGAGCCGGATTTTGACTGGACAGACCGGCTGATGGAATTTTATAATAGACCTTCCATTATGGTAAATAAAAAAACAAAAAAGAGCGAAAAAGAAATGGATTTAAAACCTTATATCTACCATTTATCGGTATCCGGGGAGGGAAGAAATGCTGTCGTCCATATGCTGGTGAATGCCAGCAGTTCCGGCAATATCAAGCCTAGGCTGGTGGTGGATGCCTTTTTTAAGGCCAATGGAAAAGAACTTTCCGACTTTGCGCTGGAAATTACCAGGGAAGATATTTTTACCGATAACGGTATGGACGGCGGGTTTCATATGGTTCCGCTGGATGCAGTAGGTACGGAGTTTTGAAAATGGGAAAAAAATATCTTATTTTAAAGTATAACGGAAAAATACTCTCTCTTCTTTATCATGACAACCGTCTGGTTTATGCCCAGGCGGAAGAAGAGGAGATGAATATTCT
>DNJW01000199.1:19603-21499 GCA_003488965.1 Lachnospiraceae bacterium
ATTGCCAAGGTCAAAAATATTCTGAAAAATATTCATGCCGCTTTTGTAGAGATAGCGCCTGGCTTCCCGTGCTTCCTCAGTCTGGACGGTATAAAAAATCCGATTCTGGTGAACCGCGCTTACGACGGAAGAATTCTTGCAGGCGATGAAATTGTAGTCCAGGTTTATAAGGAAGCTGCTAAAACAAAGTCCCCTGCCGTAACTTGCGGGCTTTCCTTGGACGGAAAATACTGCGTAGTATCTGCCGGAAAGCCGGGAATCGCATATTCGGCTAAATTATCGGAAAAGGTGAAAAAGAGAATAGGCAAAGTTTTGGAAGAAAAAGATATTCCCCAAATATACGGAACGAAAAACGGAATCATCATCCGTACCAACGCAAAATGCCTGACCGAAGATATAGCTCCTTTAACCGGGGAAATACAGCGCCTTTCAAAAGAACTGGAAAAAATAAAAGAAACCGCATACCACCGCACCTGCTATTCGTTGCTTTCTGAACAGCCGCCTGCCTACCTTACTTATATCCGGGATGAATATGAAGGGCAATATGAAGAAATTGTGACGGACAATGTGGAAATCTATGACAGAATTCTTTCTTACAGCAAAGAAAATCCTGATTTTGCCTTGCCGGGAGTACGGCTGTATCAGGACAAGCTACTTCCTCTGTACAAGCTTTATAGCGTAGAAACCAGATTAAAAGAGGCTTTGGGCAAAAAAGTGTGGTTAAAATCCGGCGGTTATCTGGTAATTGAACCTACGGAAGCCTTGACTGTAATCGACGTTAATACAGGCAAAACGACTGCAGGAACGGATGTAAAAAAAACCTATTTGCATACCAATCTGGAAGCCGCAAAGGAAATTGCCCTCCAGCTTGCTTTGAGGAACTTGTCAGGCATTATTATTGTAGATTTCATTAATATGGAGCAGGAGGAAGACAATGAAAAACTGATGTCCTTTTTAAGAGAACTGTTAAAAAAGGATAAAATAAGAACAAAACTGGAGGATATTACCGCCTTGGGTCTGGTAGAAATTACAAGGATGAAAAAAAGCAAACCTTTGCGAGAACAGATGATGGATGCTAGTAGGAAGGAGGGAGAAAGAAATGATGAAGCTGATTAAAATGGAAAAGGTAAAGGACGGAAGGTATTTAAAGAATTACGAACTTACTTATGTAAATAAGGCAGGACACGAAAAAAAATATGAGATTGTCAGCCGCAAAGAACTTTCCGGCGTAGAAGATATCGGGAAAAAAGTAAGCGGACTGTCCATTGCAGCGGTAAACGGCAAAAAACTGCTTCTTTTGAAAGAATTTCGTATGGGAGTGAATAAAACCGTTTATAACCTATGTGCAGGAATGCTGGAAAAAGATGAAACACTGGAAGAATGCGTTTCCAGAGAACTTTATGAAGAAACCGGATTAAGCGTAAAAAGAATCATCGACATTCTTCCTGCCTCCTATGCGGCAGTGGCAATTTCCGACACAAAGACACATATTGTATTCGTAGAAGCAGAAGGAGAATTTTCAGACCACACATCTGAAAATGAATGGATTGAAGCAGGCTTTTATAGCAGAGAAGAAGTAGCGGCACTGCTGAAAACAGCGGAATTCAGTTCAAGAGCACAGATGATTGCCTATTTTTTCTCAAAAAACTGTTTCCCGGACAAAAGTCTATTATGAATATTTATCCGCCGGTACAAAGAATGACGTATGCGAAAACCTAGATTCCCCAAAGGTTTTCGTATACGTCATTTTTCTCTAAATACGACATTTATTTGTTTTATATCTGAAAATATCTGTATAAATGAAATTTCGTATAATACCCAAATTAATGAAAGGGCGTAAATAGCCGCTTTTGCACTACTTATTCAGATTATCACAACTTATTTAAAAAAGCAATA
>DNJW01000038.1:0-877 GCA_003488965.1 Lachnospiraceae bacterium
ATTTTTGCTTGCTTTATGTCCGCTCTTTTTCTTTTTTAAGTGGCAAACTCGGGTTATAGCACAAAATTGCCTGAAAATCAAGTAAAATTTTCAATTTTTCAAAAAATCTGTGTTAATAAACGGCACTTCTTCGACCTTCCTGTATTGCTTTAGGCTGCTCGATTTTTAATCCCTCAAGCAGCCAGCGTCTTTGCTGTGTTGTAAGCAGTAACGCTTCGGTTTCATTACGCGGCCATTGAAACTTTCCATTGTCGAGCCTTTTGTATAGAAGCAAAAATCCGTCACCTTCCCAGAGCAGTCCCTTGATGCGGTCACACCGTCTGCCGCAGAACAAAAACAATGCTGTACTGTACGGATCAAGCTGTAACTGTGCCTGAACAATTGTCGCAAGTCCGTCTATGGAACGCCGAAGATCAGTGTATCCTGTAACAATGTATGTCTGCTGATCGGGCGGAAGGCTGTTCAGCATAATTCGTGTACCAGAGCAATCAGAGTGTCAGCTGAAATATCCGTGGGTAGAGAAATCTGCAAGCCGCCCTTTTCGATATGGATATCCGATGTGTATTTCGGCACGCTCAGCGGCACAATTGCCGGTGCAGATGCCACGCACTTTTCACGGAGCTTCCGAAGATGATAATAATATGTCTTGGGGTTGATTCCGTTCTCGGAACACCATTTCTGTACCGTCATTCCGCTTGCCTGCTGCGCTTCAATCTGCTCTGCCCAGTCACGTCCCCTGATTTCCTGTTTGACTGCGGTAATGGCTGTGGTTGTTTCTTTCATGTTCTTTTCCTCCTGTGTCTAATTTGATCCAACACACTCTATAGACTAACTTAGTCTTTCTAATCCGCTCTATAGAGTTGCTTGGTCTTTATTA
>DNJW01000038.1:1149-4520 GCA_003488965.1 Lachnospiraceae bacterium
TGGAAGTCGTGGATTTATTTTACGTTTACGAAAAAAGGCAGCGCTGCTCACTTACTATGCAACACTGCCTTTAATTTTGTATCAAATCATGTTCAATATCTTTTTTATACACGTCTTTTCAGAAAAATTATACTTGAAAATCCGCACATCTTCCATATCAACACAAGTTCTAACAACCTTCTCAAATTAAATTATTAACATTTAAGCCACCGGAAATTCTTTAATTCTTCCAAGAATAAAATCCTGAATCAATACAAGATCTGCTTTGTCATAAACACCATTTTGATCAACATCCGCAGCCGCCTGAGCCAATGTACTGTCAAAACTACTTAAACATCCTTGTCTTGCAAGTATCATATCATAAGCATCAATAACTCCGTCAAAATTAATGTCTCCAAGTATAAATTTCTGCACTCCCGCACCAAGAATTCCTGTCCCGCCGACTGCACCTATAGCCTCGTCAATATAAAAGTTGTTATTACCATCATATGTTTCAATATAAAGATACATATCTTCTGCGCCTAACGGTATCTTGAAATTCGGATTTGAAAGCTGCATCCATTCTCCTTTTACAGCTATTCCCTCTGCAATATGAGCATACTGTTTTTTGCCATTTGCATCGGAATATTCAAGCTTCATAAAAAATTTATCAGTGATTTTTTCTGAATCAAATTTCACATTTACGCTGAAGCTATATTCATTTCCCGGCTTGAAAACTCTATCGCTAAGAGCTTTCTGCGCTCCGTTCCACGAAGATGTTCTGCCTGAAACAAATAGAGAATGATTGCCTACATATCCTGTATTAGCGCTGGAAGCAACATTTGCCGTACCTCTTCCTGTCCAATCCTCCGTATCGTTTTCAAAACCATTACTAAAGTACCAGCCAAGACTATTTGGTTTTATCTCTTCTGGCTGATTCCATTCAGCACGCTCATAATCAAAAAAATCAATATCGGCATAGCCTCCTGTTGTTTTTGTGGCGTAGCTGTAAATTGCACTTCTGTAACCTGTGAACAATTTCAGGTCATAGCTCATGCTCAATTCATTTCCTATATTTATCCAATTACTTCCGTCATAGGAATAATAGAAATTAGCCTTATCAATATTATACGAAATATTACTCTCATTAACATCATTGAATTTAAAATCGACTTTAAGATATATTTCGTTTCCTGTCATATCTACTTCTTCAATGATTTTATTATAGCTTTCCGAAATCTCGCCTCCGCTTGAAGCAATGCCATTTTCAGCCATATAAATCTTTTTTGAACCATCATCGGCAATATAAACTCCCACATTTCCGTATTTATACTGGAAAGCAGAAAGTCCCGCATAATCGCCTGCTTTCATATTTGATGCATCAAGCTTTATAATACTGCTGCAAAACGGACCTTCTGTTCGCTGAGTAAGCGTATTTTTCGCATCAAGAATATTTGTTGCAAGCGATTTATTTCTCAGTCTAAGATAACCTTTTCGTTCGGTTACCGACCATGCCGTATTATCTGGATTATGATTCCACTGCCATTCCAGAGCAAGTTTATTTGAATCATAACTGAAATCATCATCAGTCACAAGAAAAGTACCGTTATAATTGCCGTTAATTTCAATGGTTGCAGGAACTTTTCCGTTTATACCCATGATCGGCCAGTCATTCTGCCACGTTACCGGAACAAGTACAGGTACACGTCCTACTGCCCCATGATCCTTGAAGACAAGTCCATACCACTTTCCGTCGGGAGTATCTATAATACCACCCTGAGCTGCTCCTTCCGAGTCAAGAATAGTTCTGCCTTCGTAATTTCCGAGAATATCCTTGCTTCTGTAACAAAGCTCTATTCTTCCGCTATTGCTTGGCCATGCAATAAGAAAAATATAATAATAATCTCCTATTTTCTGGATATGGGCACCCTCTCCGCTGAGCCCGTCAAGACCTGTTGAAAACAGTTCTTTATCAGCTCCTCCTTCCTTGAAGCCGGTCATTTCGGAATTAAGCTCCTTAACTCTAATTGTACCGCCTGCTCCGTAAATAAGATAGTTTCTTCCATCGTCATCAAAGAAGAGTGAAGCGTCATGATACATTCCATTCAATTCGGTTTTCGTCCATGTACCATGTTCAATATCGTTAGTTTTATATATGTATGATTTTCCGGTTCCATAGCTTCCGAAGAAGACATAATAAGTTCCGTTATGATAACGCAGACTTGAAGCCCATTGTCCATGACCATAATCGTTTTTTCCATTTTTAAGATTCTGTACATCTCCGTCGGCAAGAATATCATAAACATAATTGCATATCTTCCATGAAACAAGATCCTTAGATTTCATGATAGGAGCACCGGGATTAAAAAACATAGTTGTACTGACCATATAATAGGTATCCCCTACACGAATAACATCAAGATCAGGAACATCCGACCAAATGATAGGATTTGAAACGGTTGAAGTTTCCGCATTATTTTTTTTAAATTTCCACCAGTCCACGTTGAAGAGGTAACCGTCACCGCCAATGTACCTGAAATAAACGTCATGCTTTCCTTCAGTTCCACTGATATCACATGAAACCTCCGACCAATTCTGCCAGCCATCTGTTCCGGGAACGTCAAGAGTTCCAGCAAGCAGTCCATCTATACTATCAAGATGTATCTCTATTTTTCCACCATTTGTTGCAGATGCAACACTTGCAGTAAAACTTTCCGCGCCTGTACCGAAATCAACGCCAGACACTTTAATATAATCACCATTTTCAATATTGGCAACATTCATGCCGCCATTAGAACAACTTTCTGTCTCAATACCAACTTCAAAGCAAATCTTTTCAGCTTCATTTCGTACATATGGATCTAAAGCCTCGAGCTGTTCAGGTCCGTCGTTACTCATCCTGATGACAGGAAAACTGCCGTCGCTGTTATAGGAAAATTCCTCTACTGCAGCCGAACGAGTGAATCCACCTCCGCCGGGAAGTCTTTGATTATGATAAAAAAAGTATGAATGACCTTTATAATCAATTACGCCGCAATGATTTGTAAAAGCCGACCCATCTTCGCCTTTTGGCATGATAACGCCCTTATAAGTCCATGGACCTGTAGGAGAACTGCTAATAGAATAACTTATATTCTCCGGAATTCCCTCTGCTGCATAAAGCATATAATAAAGGTTACCACGCTTATAAAACCAAGGTCCCTCAGTATAAAGAGCACCTGTACGACTTTCAGGATCGCTGCTGACGCCGAAGCCCTGGCTCATATCAACCTTTTGTATCTCTCCGGAATAGGAAACCATATCTTCATTGAGCTTCACATAATAAAGCTGAGGATTGCCAAAATAAAGATAGGCCTGTCCATCATCGTCAATAAAAACTGTCGGATCAATAT
>DNJW01000366.1 GCA_003488965.1 Lachnospiraceae bacterium
CAAACAATATTGCTAATTAATCAAATCCATTATAACATATTATATATACCCGATATTCAAAAGAAAACAAAGCAATGGAAGCAAAGGGAAAGGAGGACAAAAGAAAAACAGATATTCCAACTGTAAAAAAATCAAACAAATACAAAAAGACATCTTACTACATTCCGGTAAGATGTCTTTTACACTATTAAGAGCAGGAAAGGAAGATGCAGATGGAAAAGGAAGAAGTACTAAGGAAAAAGGCTGCAATAGATATGCTCGGCGCATATATAACTGAAATGGAGCTGAACGAGTTAAGCAATGCCACAATAAAAAAATATGTGGCGGATATTCATCAGTGGCTGTGCGGGATGACGGAGATTATTTCCAAAGCGGATATACTGTGCTATAAAGAAACATTGTGTACAAAGTACAAAGCGGCAAGTGTCAACTCAAAGATTATTTCCGTAAACCGCTATTTAAAGTGGCTGGGATTTGAGCGGCTTGCCGTCAAAACCAAACGGATACAAAATGCTAACGGTTTGGAGAATATGCTTACTAAAGAATGCTATATGAAAATGCTTTGTTATGCAGATGCCCATAATAAAAAGAAGATGTATTGCATTATGAAGACACTGGCACAGACGGGAATCAGAATAGGAGAATTAAAATATATTACGGTGGAATCCGTGAAGGAGGGGTCCGCAACAGTGTGGAATAAAGGAAAATTCAGGACCGTCTATTTTACGGATGGAGAACTGGGGTATTGCGGAAATATTAACTAATTTCTTAATTCATAAAGGCATTCTGCTGTATCCGGACGACAGAAATATTTTAATTATTGCGCCTTGCTTAAATGTTACCAAAGAGGAATGCGATATGCTGACGGATGCCATGAAGGATGCGGTTGGCAAACTGGAAATTGTTTTGGGTAAAAATGCCGGATAATAAGGGGAATGATATGTTGCAAAATAAATATTCTTTAAAGGACGACATATATGATATAATCATTGTAGGAGGAGGTATTACGGGGATTATCAGCGCGGCGGTGCTTTCCGGGACAGGAAAAAAGGTGATGCTGGCGGAACGTACCGGTGAATATGGCGGTATGTTCCGGATGATAGAACATAAAGGGGAGGAATATTATTTCGGCGCCCACCATATAGCCGGAATCTGCGGGAACAGGCGGTGGAAGGGGCAGTATTCCAAAGCGGAGGGGAGAGAAAGGAATACAGATGTAAAAACGTATTGTTTGCATCCTATCCGTTTGGCATTCTTGATAAATATTTAACCGGCTCACGTCTGCAAAGAAAACTGGGGAATTTTCAGCCGGGAGCGTCCGTTGTCCGGGTATGCGGGCTGTTGGACGGAATCGGGGATATGGTATTAGGGGATATGGTTTATATGGGGGATTACTCCGTGGAAGAACTGGACAGTCATATTTTGCTGGAAGAAAGCAGCGCCAGACTGCCCGTCTGCATGGTATATACATATAGGGAAGGGAAAAAGGTGAAGGTTATGTTTACCTTCCTGGTGCGGGCGGATAACAAAACCCGTATACGGGAGGAACATCTTCTGGAACGGATAAGGAATGAATTTCCGGAAATAGCGGGGCGGTGGGAAGAATGCTTTATTCTGTATGATGATGAATACAAAGCGGCTACGGCTACAGAGTGGGGCTCCGTATTCGGATGGGAGAGAACGCCGTATAATTATATGAATACAAACGCATATACGCCTTGCGTTCCCGGAATCAAGGGCGTCTATGCAGCCGGGAACTGGACTACGGATTACGGTGTGTACGGGGCTCTCCGGACGGTCCGGAAGGTATGTGCGGCAATAATGGGGGAAGGAAAGGAGAAAAGGAATGATTCGGTTAAAAAATGTGGTAAAAACGTATGCTGACGGGGAGGGCAGGGTTTATGCACTGGACGATGTAAGCCTGGAAGTAGAGAAAAAAGATTTTACGGTCATTTTAGGTCCGTCAGGTTCGGGAAAATCCACACTGGTTAATGTTATGTCGGGTTTGGACAGATGTGATATGGGCAGGATTTTTTATGATGATGCGGATATTACCAAATTGAAAGAAAAAGAACTGGTTGCTTTCCGGAGGGAAAATGTGGGTTTTGTTTTTCAGGCTTATTATCTGCTGCCGGATTTGAATGTGGAAAACAACATCCGGATGGGCGCAAATCTGGTACATAATGAGGATTATGATGAAATCGTGGAAATGCTGAACATCAAGGATTATTTAAAAAGAATGCCTTATCAGTTATCCGGAGGGCAGCAGCAGAGAGTATCCATTGCAAGGGCATTGGCGAAAAAACCGAAGGTTCTTTTCTGCGATGAGCCTACCGGGGCATTGGACGAGACCCATGGCAAACAGGTGCTGGCGCTGTTGCAGAAGTACCAGGAGGCAAATCCTGTCAGCATCGTTATGGTGACCCATAATCAGGGGATTTCGGCAATGGCGAATAAAGTGGTGAGGGTAAACAGCGGAAAGATTATAGAAGTGTCAGAAAATGATTCTGTTTTATCTGCGGCAGAAGTGAGGTGGTCTTAATGGGAGGCATATGGTTAAGCATGGTGAAACGGAACAGACTGAATATCTGCGGGATTTTTGTCATTGTTTTTTTAACGGTGGCTCTTGGTGTCTGCTTTACGGAAACAGACCAGCATATGAACAGAGGACTGGGGGAATTGCAGGAATTGAACCTTGAGGATTTTTCTTTTTTTCCCAATGTAACGGAGGAGGATATTGCGGACTGCCAGGGAAATTACTGGGAAGCTGCAGAAAAAAAGGCGCTGGATTTGGGCAAGGTATATGATTTTGATTGGGAAAAGCATGAATATACGGTAATTCAGGACAAGGGCATTATGGTCAGGCTTTTTCCTGATAACCGCAGAATGGACAGGTATAAAATAGTGGAAGGGCGTAGGCAGCAGGAAAATGAAATTATGCTGGATTATAATTATGCAATGGCAAACCGTCTTAAGACAGGAGAAACATTTTCCATAGGGGAGGAGGATTACACCATCTCAGCCTTTATCGTGCTGCCGGATATGGTTTCCCCCATAGTGGACGATACAGGAAAAATGTATGATAAAACCACACAGTGCCTGGCGGTGGTAAGTGAGGAAAAATTTAAGGTATATGAGGATACGGAAAGCATTCACACAATATATTCCGGTATCTTCCGTCCGTCGTCAAAGAAAGAAACGAACGCCATGAAGCGGGATGAAAATTTTTATTTATTTATGGAAAGGGATGAAAATCCCCAAATATTTTCGGCGGTAAATTCACAGATAAACATGAACCGGATTATTATGGGGTTTTCTATGGGAATATTGTCCTCCATAGCAGTCCTTTTGGTTTTGATTACGGTCAGCGGGCAGATTAAGGGAGAATATAAAAATCTGGGGGTATTAAAAGCATTAGGATATACAAATTGGGAACTTACAAGAAAGTATATGTCCTATTTCTTTATCGTAGGCATACCGGCACTGCTTGGATATTTTGCAGGCCATTGGCTGGCAGTTCCTTTTTACGGGCTGGTATTCGGTAATTTTTCCGTTCCTCTTGTTTCCGGCGGAGTGATGCCGGGGAATATGCTGCTGTTTGTGTTTGTGCCGGCGATATTTTTTGCCTTGGCGGCTTTGCTGTGGGCAATGTTTAAGGTGAGGAAGCCGGCGTTAACCATGATTTATAATGAAGCGGGAGGGGCAGTCCATAAGCTGGCGGCTTTCCGGAACAGAAAAGTGCAAAAATCCGGTTACTTAAAGGGTGTAAAATCCATATTATTATTTTCAAAGGCCATGATTTTCATTTTTGTTTTATTCAGCGGCTTTGCGTTGGGGGTTCAAATCCAGTTTGCATATACGACATATAACATGACATCCAGCATTAAGGAACTTGTTTTGCAGGAATACAATTATGAAAATAATATACGTTTCACCGAAGTGCAGAGCGATTGGACCAAGTATCAGGGCAGTTTAAAATATTTATGCGAAACAGTAAGGCTGAAGGCAGAGTCAGGCAGCGAATACTATAACCTGAATTTATATGCGGTAGGCGGACAAAATGCGCATATGCTGGATTTGAGGAGCAAAAACGGAACGGCAATTGATTTGCAGCAGCTGGACGGAGTGGTGATTAACCAGTGGATGAGTATGAAGTATGGTTTAAAGGAGGGAGACGAAATAACGGTTCTTTTGGACAATGAAGAATATCTTATTCCAGTGGCTGCCGTTTCCCAAAGTGTATACGGAACCAATCTTTATGTAGGGAAGGAAACGGCCGGGAAATTGTTTGGCCTGGATAGCGAGGCATATAACGGTATTTTTACAAATGACAATACAGTGTCCGGCGACGAAAATGTTCTGAGCGTTACAACCAAAACGGAGATGGGGAATATCATCGGGCAGTCCACAGATGTGTATGTCATATTATCGGTGCTGCTGTTCGTATGCGGATTAGTGGTGGGTAGCATTACTCTGACATTATCTTTAGCCGGAGTGGTACAAGGCAACAGAAAATATATATCGCTTATGAAGGTTCTGGGTTATACGGAGAAAGAATGCAATTTTACGGTTATAAACGGATACAGAGCGGTAGCTGTCATAGGATTTGCCGTTTCCATACCATATACGATAGCGCTCTGTACGGTGATGTTCCGGATGATTTCCATAAATTCCAATATGGCCTATCCTACCAGCATAAACATAATATCCATTTTATGCTGTCTGCTGATTACTGTGGGGATTGTGGAAATTATTTTATGGATTTTCAGAAAGAAATTGCAAAAGGTATCTTTCCGGGAAATTATGGAAGCGTGAGAAGAAACGTTGAAATGCGGCACTTTTCCAGTGGATGATTTATTTGTGCCGCCGGGAGGCGGAATGGAGGTTAGGATGAAAACGGGAATAAACGTTGGTATTGCAGGGGGAGGAATGGGCGGTATCTTTACAGGTGCCCTTTTGGCAAACAGAGGATACCAGGTGGAAATATTTGATAAAAACCCGGTTCCGGGAGGGTATTGCCAGGCATTTAAAAGAAAAGGCTATAGCATACATCCGGCTGTTCTGCGGATCGGCTCCGAGAGCTGTGCAAAAATGGTGGAAGGATACTGCAGGCAGGCCGGTATGGATAAACTGGAGTGGAGCCGGTATACGGAATATTACCAGTTCGGTGAGGACATTAAGATTAACCAGTGTACAGACAGAATGGATTTGGAACTTATCCGTTATTTTCCGGAAGAGAAGGAGAATATTGAAGCTTTTTTTTTGGAAATATGGGAACTGTATCATATTATGAACAAAGTATTTGAAAATTCCATGACATTGAAAGGGCTGACAGGGAGGGAGATTGAGAAATATATTCCTAATATATCGAAGACCGCCGTACAGTTTGTGGAAGAATATTTTGAAAATAATCTTTTGAAGAATATTATTCTGGCAATGCTGGAACTGGATGACAAAAGCGTGGCGCTGGCTATTCCCATGACTTATTTTGAAATCAAGGGGCAGGGAGAATATTATGTGCCCCAAGGGGGAGCTTACCATATTATTTTAAAATGTATCCAAATAATAGAGGCCAATGGAGGAAAAGTCCATAGAAATGCCGAAGTATCCGGAATTTCCGCCGGAAATAACAAGGTTACAAGAATGACGGTTAACGGTAGGGAATATGAATTTGACCTTATTGTTTCCGGTATAGATATCAATAAAACGTACCGGCATCTCATCGGAGAAGAATATGTAGCAAATAAAAAGATGCTGATGCAGCTGAAAAACAAGTGGAAAATATCAAAATCATGCCTTAGCATATGGATTGGTTTTGATAAAACCCTTGAGGAACTGGGGATAGATTACGGCTCTGTCATTTTTTACCCGGACAAGGAAAATGTAAAGGAAATAAGGAATATTATGAAAACGGAGGGGGAAAGTCTGCCGGAGGGTTACTGGTACCAGTGTTTCACTGCATTCAGCCGGGATGAAATGTCAACGCCTGCCGGTAAATCGCAGATGTGCATTGGCATATTAGTGCCTTATGATTTCCAGAATAAATGGTGGGCGGGGGAACAGTATAAGGAAAAGAAACGGCTGCTGGTGCAAAGGATTTTAAAGGATGTGGAAAAACACTATCCTAAAATGAAGGACAGCTATGTATACGTGGAGGCAGCGACTCCCCTTACCTATGAACGGGAATGCGGGAATACCGGCGGCGCATATCTGGGATTTGAAAAATACCAGAACTTTGTATACGACCGTGCAAGACACCAAAACCAGGGCTTGTTTGACAATCTTTTTTTTGCAGGACACTGGGTATCTGTGATTGGCGGGGTAAACGGGGTGATGCAGGAATGCATAAAAACTGCCAATCTGATTATGCAGAAATATCCGCTATGCAGCGGGATGCAGGAGTATAAGCTGTTTGAGCAGCAAGATGGGGCATAATGAATGCATATATAAAAAAAACCGGCTTTGCTGCAGACAAGAATATACTGGTGCTGGATAAAAGGTTTGGCTATAAACTGGATGTTTCTTGCCTCCATGAAAAAGAACTGCCGTTATATGAAAGAAAAAACAGGCACAGAAAGCAGGAATTCTTAATGGGCAGATTTGCCGTAAAGTATCTGGCGGCAAGAGAAATGGATGTGCCTTATGAGGATATTTATGTTTTGAATAAGGAATCTGGAGGACAAGAGGGAAGACCCGAACTTTATATTGGAAATGAGTTATCGGACCGTTTCATTTCCATTTCCCATGACAAGGGCAAGGTTTTGGCAGGGATTGCAGAACATTGTATTGGGGCGGATGTGGCGGTAAACCGCAGAAATTTTGCCGGCTGGGGCACATTGGCATATCCGGGAAAAGCCGCGGGAGATACCGTTGCTGCCTGCCTTATATGGGCAATGAAAGAGGCATTTGCAAAAGCGCTGGGAATCGGGTTAAGATATGGAATTCATTCGGTGGAAATCTGCAGTATTGATTGGGAAAAAGGGATAGCAGGATTAGAATTGTCCCGTCCTGTGCTGCCGTATATTACGGGTTATTCGGATATTTATTTTGAATATGAGGTTGAAAAAGAGGCGGCATATGTGATGTGTCATTTGCTTAAAATGTAAGATAAAAAAGGATAAAATTATAATAAATAAATGAGGAACGGAAGCGCAGGAAAGCAAAAAGGGACGGTTCTAAAGTTTGTATAGGCCTCCAAACCGGTGTAAAGCAAAATTGACGGGTTTGGAGGCTCAGATTTTTGCGGCAGGATATGGAAGCTGTTTTACAGATGTCCGGGATGTTTTGAGGATACAGAAAATGATTGCAGACAATATAAATATATAGTAGACTAATTGACATGGCCGGACATTTTTCCGGAGCCGGTAAAGGAGACATGTGGATGCTGCAGGAAAGAGCCGAGGAAAAAGAAGAAGATGGAGAGGGTATTGGGCAGAATAAAGTTAATAAAAGTGAACGGACATTATAAAATAACCGCTTATATTCTGGGATTTATGTTATGTACCTTTTTTATAGCATGGAACTGGGAAGAATCTGTCTATTGGGATTGCGCAGGATACTCTAAAATGGCACAGGAATTTCTGGAAAAAGGTCTATTCAATTTTCAGGCACATTTTGAGGAAAACAGTTTTGTAATGAGGGGATATGCCTGGCCTTGGATGATAGCGCTTTTTCAAAAGATTGGCCTGCAGACAAGAATGGGCTGGATTTTCATATATTCTCTGTTTGTTTCTTTCGGTTTTACTTTTTTGATTCCGGAAATATTCGAATTATTATTTTCCAGACAATTAAAAATCATACCAAGAATCCTGCCTCTGGTGTTTACCTGTTATGTGTGGCCGGGACTGCTGGTCTACACTTTGTCGGATATTCCTGCCGTTATTATGGGGGCATTGGGCCTGTACATTTTATTGCTGATTGAAAAGAAACGATATGCTTTTTGGACGAATGTACTGTTAGGAGCAGTATGTGGGCTGGTGATGGGATTTTCCTACTATATCCGGAGCGGAAATATGGCATCGGTTATACTCATTTTGGCGGCTTTGTTTGTATACTGCTATAAAAAAGAAGGAATGAAAAAAATAGCAGTAGCAGTAGCATTTGTAATTGGGGTAATGATTTCCATGGTTCCCCAGATACAGATTAATATAAACTGCAACCATGTATTTTCTTACAAGGTGCCTATTTTTCTTACATCCAATATTGAAGGGGAAGAGTACGTCAGGGGCGCTTCCTGGATCCGGTATGAAACGGTTTTGCCTGGCGGTTATCCGGAAGAGGCGGCAATCGCGGAAAGTGATTTAACAAAGACCTGGCTGGAGGTGGACAATATTCCCCGGGAATCGGTTAATTTATCAAAGCTTTTAAAGCATATGGCAAGACATCCCTTTGAATATCTTGGAATTTATTCGGCAAAGTTTGCCAATTATATGGAGGCGCGGTTTGGGGAAATTTATATACGGGATTTTAAGTATATTAGTTATGGAAAAGTAATTTTCAATTTCGTTATCTGGTTTATTGCTTTTGCCGGGCTGCTTTTGCTGCTGAAAAAAGAGACAGATAAGAAACTGGTGCTGGGCAGCCTTGAACTGACGAATTTTATTTATTTTATAAAGGAATATTTGATTTTCGTTTTTATATTTATAGTGCCGTCCCTTGTCCATATTGCAGGAACCCATGTGGAATCAAGATATGTATTTGGTCTGCAGCTTTTTCTGTGGCAGTTTGTCTGCGGCATTTTGCCTTGGAAATTATTTCTTCTCAACTTAAAAAAATATATGGTAACTTATCTCGTATTATTTATCAGCCTGTTGGGATGCTGCTGTTCCATATGGAATTTTACTTTGGAAAAAATACCGTATTATCAGTATACTTTGCAGAATAAGCCAGGCATGAGTTCCTTAAGCAAGGAAGAGTTTATAAGTCAGTATGAGGATAATACTGGCGGAGCATTTGAAACCAATATAGGCGTATTGAATTATGAGGAAAAGAAGCTGGATTTTGACGGATATGCATTCGAATATGAAAGAAACTGTAAGGATTTGAAGTATTCCATCTGTTTTGTAAAAGACGGAAGCCAGTTCTATTACGATTTGGATACGTATGAAAGAAGCGATGTGGCATTGGAATACGGGGAGATGTATTCTGATTCAGGCCTGCATTTTTCGGCTTATCTGTTTGACTTAAGTGAAGGGGTTTATGATATGGGACTGTTTATCAATGACGGGGAAAAGGATTATTTTATTGACCTTTTGTATGATGTGGAAATCAGTGGGGAGGAATAGGGAATGCTTTTTAATGAGAGGTATGGTGTATGGGAATTTATCTGAATCCGGAAAATGAAGGCTTTTGGGAAGCGGTCCGTTCTAAAATATATGTGGATAAAACGGGATTGATAGCATGTACAAATGAGCTCATCAATACGGAACAAAAATTTGTCTGTGTCAGCAGACCGCGGCGTTTTGGAAAATCCATGGCGCTGAAAATGCTTGCGGCTTATTACAGCCGGGGCTGCGATTCAAGGGAACTGTTTAAAGGGCGTAAAATCGAGAAAGAAAAAGATTTTCAAGAACACTTGAATAAGTATGATGTCATTTTCCTGAACATGCAGCAATTTTTGATTGAGGCAAAAGACCAGAGGGTAACAGAATATTTGGAGCAGGAAGTATTGGACGAAATCCGGGAAGAATATGGGGAACTGTTAAAACGGGATGATATTGGTCTGGCCGCTGCGTTGCGGAAAATTTATGCAAAAAAGAAAAAGAAATTTATTTTACTGATTGATGAATGGGACTGCATAATGCGTGAAAGGCAGAAATCGGAGGAACTGCAGAAGCAGTACTTTGATTTTTTAAGGAATCTTTTAAAAGATCAGCCCTATGTGGCATTGGTCTACATGACGGGTATTCTGCCTGTGAAAAAGTACGGTGAACATTCGGCGCTGAATATGTTTTGGGAATATTCAATGACTGACCAATATGTTTTTGAGGAATATACTGGTTTTACAGAGAATGAAGTAAAGGCATTGTGCGGACATTTTAATATGGATTTTGCCGAGACTGGCAGCTGGTATGACGGATATATGTTCCGGAAGTATAAGCATATTTATAATCCAAGGTCAGTTGTGGCGGCGATGAGCTGCCAGAACTTTTCGAATTATTGGACTTCCACCGAAGTGTACGATGCGCTGAAAGTCTATATGGATATGGATTTTGACGGACTGCGTACAGATATTGTGCGTATGCTTGGCGGCGGGCGTGTGAGAATTAATATACGCAGTTTCCGGAATGATATGCGTAACTTCAGCACAAAAGATGATGTGCTGACCCTGTTGATTCATCTGGGCTATTTAGGGTATGATTCCGAAACCAAGGAAACATTTATTCCGAATAAAGAGATTATTATGGAATTTGAGAATGCAATGAGTACAGGGGGCTGGGCGGAAGTTATGCGTGTTTTAAAGGCATCGGATAAGCTGCTGGAGGATACGCTTCTGTGTGATGAATCAAGTGTTGCCGAAGGACTTGACAAGGCTCATATGGAGGTTGCATCTATACTGGCTTATAATGATGAGAATTCCCTTGGATGTGCAATAGGGCTGGCTTATTATAGTGCAAGAAAAGACTATAAACTTATCAGGGAATTTCCGGGCGGACGGGGATTTGCGGATGTCATATTCCTTCCGCTTCCGCATACGGGGAAACCGGCTCTTGTGGTGGAATTGAAATATGACAAATCCGCTGAGGCAGCGATAAAGCAGATAAAAGATAGGAAGTATATGCAGGCTCTGGAGAGTTATGCAGGCGAAATCCTCCTTGTGGGGATAAATTATGATAAAGATAATGCTGATAAACCGCATAGCTGTATCATAGAAAAGTTTGAAAAGCCTGCCAGGAGGCTATAAACAACGGTCTTAAAAGAAAGCGGAAACAAACCTATGTTGAATAAAACAGTAGGTTTGTTTTTTTCTTTATAGGACTTTTGACACCCGAATCATCTCATGCAAAAAAGACAGCCGTCATGTGACGGGAAAAATTGCCAAACGTCTAGGAATTGATTACAATATAATTATAATTTTTTATGAAACAGTCCATCAGGAAAGGAGAGGAATCTTATGAAAAACAGAAATTACAGCCGTCCTTATATTGAACACGATATGAGTCATCGCAGCGGGATGCCATGCGAACCGATTCCTGCGATTGAGCGGGAAAAGTATCAGATTACCCTGCAGGTCGAACAAGCAAGGGAAAAACGGGATTACAAAAATGCGGCTTGTCTTTTAAAGAAGCTGGCATCCATATGCCACAGCCAGGGAAAAGAACGGGATGCATATCTGTTGGAACATGAGGCGTTTTTGTATGAGCAGGAATTGATTTATCAAAAGGCAAAGATTCCGACGGATGTTTTTGAAGATACTCCTTATGTAGAGAAGTTAAAGGAAGCGTTTGGCGAAGCGGCAGACTGGGCAGCGGCCATGGATCAGATTGACTATGCGGTTTCTTTCAAGCAGCTGAATGCAAGGCTCTGCAGGGTGCAGGGACTGGAGCGGGATGCATATCTGCTGGACAATGCCGGCTATCAGCTTTTGGAAAAGGCAGGACGCGCGCGGGATTGGGGACGGCTCCCCGATGCGGTCATAGAAGCCCGGTGTCTGGAGCAGATTGCCCGGAAATATGGAACAAAATTGTGGGAAGATGAAGGAACGGAATCATGAAACAATAAAGAAAAATGATAATAAGAAAATCACAATAAGAAAAGGGGGATTCTATGCCATCAGAAGAAGAACGCCAGAAAAAAATAACAGAGAGTATGCTGCAGAGAATTTTTAATGACTGCCTAAAACTGGTTTTAGAATCGGCTCCCATATCTGAAAGCGTAAAAAGGTTTATCAAAAATGTTTGCCATGAGCCTTTGGAGCAGACGCTTTACGACGGTATCTTGAACAGAGAAGAAGAGGGAGGAAAAGATACCTGGGAGGGCATTGTGGAGAAAGGTGCGGCTCTTTATTATATCCACACAAAGCTGAACCAGAAATTGGAAAGAAGTGATTATAATGACAGCGGCATACCGGATGAATTTCTGTTAGGATGCATTGCGGGTGAAATACGGAGACGGAAAAAAGACTTTATCATAGAATCGGAAAGCGAACTGAAACAGGCAATCTACAGAAAATATTTGCGGACGGATTATTGTCTGCAGGAAGAGAGGCTGTACTGGGAAATGAAAGACGACGGTTATGATAATTTTGATGATTATGTAGCGTTTCTCTGCCGAAAGGAACGCAACGGACTGTTGGAAATCCATTCCTTTCATCATATCTGGGCACTTTTGGATATGAGGAGGGACAATACTTTTGAAAAGGTGCGGCCGACGCAGGATGAATTATATATATTTTGTTTTGCGCTGGCTTTGGATGATACTGTCTATGAGAAATTAAAAATACTGATAGTAAACGAGATGAAGGAAGAGGAAGGAAACAGACGGAAAGGGATAGACGGCGAGGAGCGGAAGACCGGGTACAGAAAAAGCTTCAAGGGTTTTACGGATTCGAAACGGGATAAGGTTTTGAAAGGATTTCTGGATAATATTGAAACCAGGCTGGATTGCGTTATGGGCGAACTGAAGGGCGACGAGGAAGCGGTGCTGATTCCTGGCAGGATGCTGGAAAATGTGAACAGGCAGTTAGCGGAATTAGGATTTTGTCCTTTGACGGTAAAGGGGAAAAAAGGGCAGAAGCTGGCAGGGAGGTGACTGTATTGAAAAAACGGATTCTTATTACCGGTGCAACGCACGGAATCGGAAAAAGTACGGCGGAGAAGTTTTTGAAGGAAGGATGGGAAGTGTACGGATGTGGCAGCAGCCATAGGGATCGGCGGGGCAAGGAAATGGAAGAGACGTACCGGGATTTTCATTTTCTGTACGCGGATGTATCAGAGTATAGAGAGACGGAAAGAATGCTGGAATGGTGCGGGCCCTTGGATGCAGCTTTTAATAATGCCGGGATTGGCTGTGTGCCGAAGGCAATCCATGAAATGGATTTGGAAGCGGCACGGAGAATTCTGGAGGTCAATGTATTGGGAACGGCCTTATGCATGAAGTACGAATGTCTGCGGATGCTGGAGAATGCAGGCGGGGTAATCGTTAATAATTCCTCCGTGGCTGCATTTAAAAGCGGAACGGGAGCGGACAGCGTTTATTCGGCTTCGAAGGCAGGAATTCTCCGTCTGACAGCCGAGGCGGCGGTCCGGAAAGAATATTGGGGCAGGATTAAATTCTTTTCCATTGTACCTGGCTGGATTGAGACGAGGATGACGGCTGCGGATGATAAAGAGGAATGGAAAAACAGGCTTCCGTCCGGGCGTGCCGGAACGCCAAAACAAGCGGCGGAATTGGTTTTTGCAATTATTAATTTTCAGGAACGGTTTGAATCGGGACAGGAATTTCAGATAAACGGAGGGGGAATTTTATGAAGATGAGGAAAAAAATAAAAAATGATTCGAAAAGACGGCTGGGGGTATTGGTTTCCATGTCAAGTATGCCGGGAGAGTTTGGCATTGGCGATTTTGGCCGGGAAAGCCGGTGCCTGTTGGACAGGCTGTCCGAATGCGGCATTCGGACGTTGTCGCTGCTGCCGATGAATCCCACTGGTTTTGGCAACAGTCCCTATCAGTCACCCAGCGCTTTTGCCGGAAATATCAACTATATTTCGCCCCAATCTCTTTTTGAAGACGGTCTTTTAAGGAGAGAGGATTTGGAGAAGGTGCGGTGTTCCGGAAGGGATATGGTGGATTACGGACAGATATTTGACACCCGTGAACCGATGCTGAAAAAAGCCTATGGCGCTTTTGTAAAAGGGGGAGGTCTGCAGAATGAAGAGTATCGGAAATTCTGCCGGATTTCCGGCGGCTGGCTGGATGATTTTGCGGCCTATATGGCGATAAAAGGAACGATGAATTACCGGTCTTGGAACCAGTGGTCTCCAGAACTGGCAGGACGTAAGGAACCGGCTTATTCCTGCTGGCTGGAGGAACATAGGGAGGAACTTGAATTTTGGAAGTTTACCCAGTTTATTTTTTTCCGGCAGTGGGGGCAATGGAAAGAACATGCCAATGAAAGGGGAATCGAAATCATCGGCGATATGCCGTTTTATGTGGCGGCTGACAGTGCCGATGTATGGAGCCGTCCGGAGCTGTTTGCAGTGAATCCGGAGTCCGGCAGGATTGAACTGTGGGCAGGGGTTCCGGCGGATGATTTTTCGGGATCGGACAGAAATTGGGGGAACCCTGTGTATAACTGGAACAATCATAGAAAGGATGATTATGCATGGTTTCGGAAGAGAATACGTATGTGCGGCGCCATGTACGATGCTTTGCGGATCGACCATGTAATTGCCATGATGCGGTACTTTGGTATCAAAGACGGAGAAAATAAGGGAAAATGGTATGACGGGCCGGAAACGGCGGATAACGGATTTTCCAGGGCAATCTGTGAGGAAGCGGAAAAAAGCGGACTGTCTATTATTGCGGAGGATTTGGGCAGGGTACCGGATGGCCTGAGGGAGAGAATGGAGGAAAGCGGCTGGCCGGGCATGCGTATTCTGCAGTTTGCGTTTGTAGGAAAGTATGGGGCGAAAAGCAACCATCTGCCCTTTTGCCATCAAAAGGAGATGGTGGTTTATACCGGAACACATGACAATGCTACCTTAAAGGAGTTCCTGTCTCAGAAGACAGACAAAGAATTGGAGTACATGAAATGGTGGACGGGGAAAAATACAAAGGAAGAACTGCAGTGGGCATTGATTGAAGAATGCTGCAAATCTCCGGCAAATCTGGCAATTATTCCGATACAGGACTTGTTGGAGCTGGGAGAGGAGGCGCGGATGGTTTATTCCGATGATTATGACCGTTCGTGGAAATGGAGACTTTCTGGCATAGAACAGCTTCATGAGGATGTATGCCGCCGCATTAAGAAAACAGCGGTCCTGACAGGGCGCTGCGGTGTGGAAAATGATGCGGATTTTTTTCAATATTTAGAGTGGTAAAAAGGTGGAATATGGATAAGCAGACAGTTTTTATAACGGGTTCGTCGGGTTTTATAGGAAGCAATTTAACAGAATATCTGTTAAAAAGGGGATATCGGGTGATTGCTTTGGATGAGAAAGCCCCAAGAAGAGTATATCAGGAGTATCGATGTGCAGATAGCCTTGATACAGGGGAAAAAGATTGGGATTTGGTAAACATAAGAGGCGATATACGGGATGAGGCGCTTTTGAGAAAGATTTTTCTTGGCCATATTGACTATGTGATTCATCTCGCCGCATTGTCCACGCTTCAGCTGGGAGCGGAGGACAGGGGAAAAACGATGAGTGTCAATGTAGGGGGGACAGAGGCTCTTTTGCGGGCAGCGGCAGAATATGGAAAACTCAAGGGACTTCTTTACGCTTCCACAGATAAGGTCTACGGAATCCTTCAGGGACAGGCCTATACCGAAGAGGATACTCTTTCCCCGGTTAATTCGCCCTATGACTGTTCCAAGGCAGAGGCGGACCGGCTGGTCCGGGAGCGGTCAAAAGAATATGGGATTCCCGGAGTCGTGCTGCGGTTCTGCAATATTTACGGCAGATATGATCTGCAGACGACGCGGATTGTTCCCGGAGCGATTCGGGCGGTGCTGGAAGGCAGGGAATGCACATTGCGGATGTATCGGGATTCCGATGGCAGGCTGCAAAATTTTCAGAGAGATTTTTTATATATTGATGATTTGTGCGAGACCCTATGGAGAGTGCTGGAAAGGCTGGAGAGTCAAAGGAAGCAGAACCCTTTATGGGGAGAGGCTTTTAATCTGGGAGCACGGCGGTGCTATTCCATGGATGAGGTGCTCTGCCTGATTTTAAAGATTCTCGGAAGCAGTTCTTCCCCGAAAATTGTACTGTCGGAGACATTGGCAGAGATTCCGAAACAGCGTATGGATTTTTCCAAGGCAGCGGCGGCTTTCGGTTTTGTTCCCAAGACTTCTTTGGAAGAGGGTTTGAGGGAAACGACGGCATGGTGGAGGCAGTATATGGCAGACAGAAAGAGAGGGCAGGAATAGGATGAGCAGAGTAGTAAAAGAACTTTTGGATATGATGCAGGAGGGGGCTGTGCAAGGTTCTCCTTTGCGTACCTTAAATTCCCTTGGGAGCCATCCCTTGGCATACCGGACCTTCGGCGGGCAGCCCCGGATGAATGAGACTTTAGACGAAACGGTTATGGAAAAAGCGTTCGGAAGTCATTATCTGCTGACTATGCTGGCAAGCGGAGCCGTGCTGCGCAAGATTTTATACCGGGAGCCGGAGTCTTGTCATGGTTTGTACTGTGACGGCTGGATATATAAATTTTTTGACAAGCACGGACTTGTGGAACACGGAGTGTGGGACTGGGTGGACCATCAGGTCTTGGATGCCAACATTACAATGGAAAATGTGGACCACCGCATCTATTATTCTGCATCAAAGCCCTATGCGTTGGAGGATGCGGCAAGGCGCTCCGGGAAGGACGGGCTGCCTATTCTGTTTGTGGATGCGGATTTGATTATGAAAAAAAGGCACAATGTCATTTTAAAAAATCCGGAATCCATCCGGGCTGCCTACGGACATTTGGAAGCTCTTAGGCTGCCTTGCTATGGTGCGTTTGAAGACCTTCATTTCCCGGAAGGATACCGGCTGCCGGAAGGAATGCGGACGGACCTTCCGGCGGTAAATACTTGTCTTATGTATTTTAAGGATATGGATTTGCTGACGGACTGGTGTCATTTCTTTGCGGAACTTTTTCAAAACAACTGGCTTTTGCAGGAGCCGGATGCAGATACGGTTTCCCGGCAGCTGTTAGGATTTGACCAGAGGACATTTCCCATGATAGCTGCCAATTACGGTATCTGGGGAACGGAACAGCTGGGGGCATTTTTAAATCTCTGCTGGGATCCGCCTTATTTTTATGACAATCATACGGGAGAAAAGGCTAAATGGCATTATTATACGCTGGAATACCACCCTGAGCATCCGGATTGGCTGCAGGACATAATGCATACATGGATCAATAAGCGTAATATTGAAAGAGATATTCCATACCGGAATTATCAGGGCTGTATGATGCTGGAAATGGTACTGGAACTGGAGCCGGGGATTGAGCCCTATTTAAAAAGCTTTGAAAGCCTGCATCCGTATTTTAAACTTTTAAGGGATTATGGAACCATTGAAAATATGCTACTTATGGGTGCAGTCAGAGACAAGCTTGACAAAACAAAGTGATGATAGGTGATTGCGGAACACAGTGATTGTACACTTGTCATTGTGCAGCTTGTATATT
>DNJW01000379.1 GCA_003488965.1 Lachnospiraceae bacterium
CGTCTGTGTTGGAATATACAAGCTACACAATGACAAGTGCAGAATCACTGAGTTTCGCAATTACCTATCATATACCCAAGATGCTCTCATCTCCGTATATCCTGCCTCCTTCGGGCGTTCCTGCTCCGCCATCCATACCGCCCCCTTTGCAATCTGCTTCTTTACACCGTTTTCATAAACATACAGTCTGCTTCCGCCCTTTCTGCTGCTGCCTTCCGAATACCAGTCATCTTCTTCATACGCTTCGCCTTCCCCTTCTTCCTCATCCTCATATTGCAGCATCCATACATTATCCGTACCGTAAAACCCATATCGGAAAATATCTTCTCCCAATATTTTTGACCCGTTTCCGTCATTCCATATCAGTGTACGTTCCGCCGTTTCTTCCCCGTATCCGTATCCTCTTGCGTAACGTCCTCTGCCGCCTGCCAAATCATAATAAGCCTTTAACAGGTCTTTTTCCGATTCTACATGAACCCCGCTTTCATCCGTTTTTTCCGCCACCCCGTCTGCAAGAAACAGCACCGCATCCGAACAGCCGGATTTCCGGATGCTTTCCATGGAAACGGAGACTGCCTCCGCCACACAGCCGGAAGCAGAACCGCGGAATAAGCTTACCATCTCCTCCATTCCCGTTATCCGGCTGTAAAACACTTCGTCTCCGCACACTGCAGTCTCATCCGCCGCTTCCGCCACCTTCACGCAGTTTCCTTCTTTATCCAGCAGATAAAGGTCCTCCAAAAAACCGTACCCGTAATATCCGTAATACCGGTTGCTTTGTCTGTCGTCATCCGGTTCTATATCCCAATACACGGAAAAATAAAGAGCATCGCTGTTTTCGCTATAATTCCGGTTTATAATCCAGCCCTTGTTGTCCACCTCTTCTATCCGCCTCATCCCTTTAGCCGTTACCGCATACAATTCCGCCCTCTCTTCCAGCGCATCCTTGTCAATATAATAATCCAAGGCATCCGAAAACGCATGTTCTTCATACTCCTCCCCATAGATTTCCTCATAATACCCTTCTTCTTTCAGTTCTTCATAATACGTCAGTACATCCTCCGGCGTATTGTCTCCCAGCAGTTCCGATAAGGTAAATTTCTCAAAGGGGTTTGCCGGTATCATTTCTATGTAATAAACATCCCTAGGAGTACTCATTCCATCTTCCGCCGGCCAGGACAAAAGATAGCCGTCCATGGACTGGATTTCCTCTTGGGATGCTAAATCCGCCACACTTGCATGGCAAAGGGAGAGATAGGGATTGGACTTATAGCCCTTTCTTTCCATCAGCTCCTTCAATTTATCTGCATCTTGATCCCTTTTTTCCTTTTCCCAGTCCACCCAGTCGGCATACGGAACCTCTTCCTCAAAAAATGCCTTAAAAATCTTGTCTCCTTCCTTCCCAATCATAGCGGCCAGCAAAGATTCCCCACCACCCAGAATTTCCCCTTCTTTTCCCCGTTCCACAGAAATAATGCTGTCTCCCGCATAAATTATCCTGCTCATATCTTCATTGGTATAAATGCTGCACTCCGTAAACATATCCGTATCGATATCCCCGATTAATGTCTCTATGCGCATCTCCCCGTTTTTTCCCGCACTGCAGCCGCATAAGCTGTCGTCCAATGTATAAAAAATCACATAATTCCCATCCCAGCTTACGCGGAAGGCGCCTTTTCTCCTGCCGTTAATCTCCGCAATCTCCAGATTTTCCTCTCCGTCATACCGGCACAGCATATATCTTGCAAAGGGATACGTTTCTCCGTCCGCCTCCTTTATACCGTCCTCTTCCGCTCTGCAGTACCAGACATTTCCTTTTTTATCAATACCGTAATAGCAGACATTTTCCGCTATTTTCCCGGTTTCCTCTCCTTCCATACTTTCATGATACCGGTATAAATCATACAAAAACACCTTTACCCTGGCATAATCCGCCACGGGCTCTCCTTCTGCATACTTTACCGCTTCCTCCCGTTCCCCGGCACTCCTTTTCATGCATAACGTTTTCCAATTCATCCTCCGGGGAAAATACATACTGCCGTCCGGCGCTTCCTTCACGATTCCTTCCATCGCCTTCTCGTAATTCCAGACCCACCCTTCGCGGTCATCATCCCATTCCTGCCAGTATTCCCATTCCTCCCAATAAGGAATCTCCGGTTTTTCTCCCGCAGCAAATGCTTCGTCTGTTAAAAGCACCGCCCCGTTTCCGTCCTGCCGCCAAAAATACAGTTTGTTTTCTTCATCCACATAGGCAAAATAATCCGCCTGCCAATAGCCTCCCCCGTTTTCTCCCGTTTCCTCTCCCATATATCCACAGCCGGAAAACAGCAGCGCTATCACCGCGGCTGCTGCTATCCTTCCCATTCTGTTTCTTATCCGTTTCTTTTTCCTCACCCTTATCTTCATACAGATGTTATCCTCCGCCTTGTGCTATAACATCCATGGTACACTATTTTTGCATCAAAATTGCATCATTTCCATTAGAACCGGCAGGAAAATTTACTGCAATTGAAGTTCCCTCTCCTTTTATACTGTGCAGTTCAATTCTGGCATTATGGATTTTAGCCGCATGTTTTACAATGGAAAGCCCCAGTCCCGTACCGCCGGCTTCCTTTGAACGACTCTTGTCCACACGGTAAAAGCGTTCAAAAATGCGTTCCTGATGCTCGTAACCGATTCCTATGCCGGTGTCCTTTACCAGAACCGATGCCGCCGTTTCTTCACGCTTCACCTCAATTCTCACACTGCCCCCTTTATGGTTGTATTTAATTCCATTGTCGCAAAGATTGTAGATCATACTGTAAAGGAGCTGGGGAATACCGTTAATCACGGCATTTTCCCCTGACAGCTCCAGAAAAATCCCTGCCCCTTCCGCCTCGGATTCCAAAGCAAGAATCACCGTCTGTGCCAGCCGGTAAAGGTCGACTGCCTCATATTTCATATCACCGGCGCCCTCGTCCAGGCGGGAAAGGCTGATAATATCCTCTACCAGCCGGACCATGCGCTGCGTCTCCGCATAAATTTTTTCTGCAAAAGGCACTCTGTCCTTATTTTCTACCATATTGTTTTTCAGCAGCTCCGCATAGCCGGAAATCGTATGAAGGGGTGTTTTCAGTTCATGGGAAACATTGGCCGTGAATTCACGGCGCATCTGCTCTGCTTTTTCTTTTTCTGTTACATCCAGAAGCAGTACTGCCGCGCCCGATACGGCATTTTCCGAAATCACCGGACTTGCATCTACCTGATAGCTTCCTCCATTCAGGATAACAGTCTGTTCCGCCGCCTCTCCTTCCAGCGCCTTTACAAACACCTCCTGCAGTTTCAGATTCCTGCTGACCGTAAGAATATCCCTTCCGATACAGCAGCTGTCCGTATTTAACAGCTTTCCCGCAGCCGGATTGATACTGATAATTTTCCCGCTGCTGTTTAAAAGTATCATTCCTTCCTTCATATTTCCGACAATTGCGTCCAGCTCCGTCTGCTTTTGCAAAAGCTGTTCCTCCTGCCATTTCAGTTGGGTCTGCTGATTATCGATACGTCTTAAAAGAGGCGAAAGTTCATCATATTCCTTATTATTCAACGGTTCGTCCAGATTCAGTCCGTTTAACGGCTCCACAATCTTTCTGGAAAGCCGGACAGCCAGCAGAACCGAAAGAGCCACAGCAACAAACACCACGATACAGATGGGCTGTGCTATGCCCAGTATCAGTGTTAAAACTGTATATTGAACGGCAGAAAGCCTGATTACGGTACCGTCCTCCAAAAGCTGTGCGCAATAAAGCATACGCTCCATCAGCGTTGCGGAATATCTTTTGCTCTCGCCGCAGCCCTGCTTCAGCGCTTCCTGTATTTCCTCCCGTTCCAAATGGTTTTCCATCTGTGCCGCATCCTGCTGGCTGTCATACAGAACTTCACCGTCCGAATCAATCCATGTAATCCGGAACCCGTCCGTTTTCAGATGCTCAAAATACTGTATCCCCTCATGGGATACCCCTTGTGCCGCCAGCACTGTCTGCACCTTCAGCTGATTTTGCTGTACCCCGGAAAAATAATGATACAAAGCCCCCATAATCAGCACAAAGGATGCCAGCAACACTGCAAGTGTTACAAAACAAATCGAATGAAAAATACGTTTTACCATATTGACCCTCCATGTCAGAGCAGCTTGCTGCGATGACAGTGCGATGAGAAATTCGCTCAGGCGATTTCTCATCTGCAATCAAGGCATATTTGA
>DNJW01000259.1:0-10949 GCA_003488965.1 Lachnospiraceae bacterium
ATCGGCACCATATCATGAAACATAAATGTCTGATACGGCAATACCCGGATTCCGTCATTTCCTGCCCGCAGCAGATATAAACCAAAATATCCTGCTGCCGCCAGACCAACCGCTATACACCAAAACCTTTTCTGCCTTTTATCCTCAATCTTCATCAGTATTCCTGGAATAAAAAGAATCTGAATCACATTCAGGTAATACCCTATCCTGGTAATAATGGGCAGGAACGAGCAGCAGGTATAAAGCACCAGCGCACCCAGATTGCAGAAAAAATAAAACCGGTTCTTTCTGCTTCCTTCCACCGCCTGCTTATAATACAGCAGCGCCAATATCAGTACGCCCAGACACCGTAAAATATTAAACCAGCTGATACCGCCCTCCAGATATTCGGTATCCTCATAAGACGGATACAAAAACACCACCAGTTTCAAATAAAAATCCTGCAAAAAGAAAAAAGTAGTGCAGAACAATGCCATCAGTCCCAGCTGCCATTTTTTCCACGCCAGCGCAGCCAGGAAATAAAGCGGAATAACTACCAGCATGGATTTATGAAAAGCAGAGCCCAGCAAAACCAGCAGGATAAACTTCCCCCATTCCTTTTTCAGCACATATTTTACAGAATACAGCGCCATTGCCAGTGCCAGGTAATATCGTACCGTATTAAAGGTGGAAAAATAAAACCCGAATGCCATAAACAGAAAAAAGCTCCATCCAAAGCTGTCGCTCTGTTCATACATGGCCTTTAAAAACAGCCATAAGGTAAAAAAAGCAAATACGGCAAACACAAGCAGAAAATTCTCGCCGCCCGCCAATTCATACAACACAGTCACCAATGCATTGAATCCGGCTTCCGTAGGAACATAACTGTAGGCATCGCATGCAATCAGATGCATAAACTCCACGTACTTCGCATAATCGTTTCCCACATTCAGCCGGCATGCGGACACGCCGAAAAGTACCGCAAAAATAGAAAACAGACACAGCCCGTTGCAAGCCTGCTGTCTGCTCACTGTTCCATGGAGGCCTCTGTTTTCCCCATATGGCGGAACCGTCTTTACCAATACCGCCAGCGCAGCCGTTCCTGCTGCGATTAATAAATAGAAAATCATCCTTTTCCCATACCTTCCCTGATTCCGTCCCGCATCAGTGAATATGCCCGTTTCCATTCTATTTCCCTGCACATTTCCCCCTTATGTGCCAACAGAAAGCGAAGGGAAAAAGGCACCGCCATTCTTCCATACAGAAAATGATACAGCACTCCCCTGTCTTTAAAAAATTTATCGTTGTAGCCATGAAACCATGTGGACTGCCGTTCCTTCTCTTCCCCGATTACCTCCGGCGAAGCTATGATTCGCATCCCCTTTTTCAGACAGTCCCTAAGAAAAAGGCTGTCCTCCCCATTGCTGTACTTCGCTCCTCCGCCGAATAAAAGGGAAAAGCATACATTCGCTCTATGCAGCGCCTCTGTTCTGGCCGCAATGCTGTAAGCCGGATATCTGCCATAATTGTACCAGCGTATCCTTTTCTCCGTCTCATTCCAGTAAGTTCTCCTTGCCGGAGCCACCCTTACATTAAAGAGAATCATATCCGCCTCTTTATGCCTGGCAAATGCCGCTTCTATTTTTTTACTATATCCTTTGTCATACACGATGTCTTCGTCTGCAAATACCGAAATCTCGGCTTGAGCCCGCATCAGCGCACTGTTCCGGGAAAGCCCCACGCCTCTCTCCTTCAGGCTATAGCATCTGACCGTATGGGACTTATACTCATATTCCTCGTAGCCGAATGCACCGCACTGATTGATAATCACCGCATCCGTTTCTATATTCATCCGTTCCGCCAGTGTCCCAGCCTCCTGTCCCACTGCGGATATCAGCATCTGTATTCCCATGAATCGACCATCCTTCCGGCATTCAGCCCCTTCTTCCCAAATAATACATCCGCAAAAAGCTTTCCTTCGCATCCACAATAACTGCCCCCATTACCTTGCAGTCCTGTTTTTTCAGATTATCCAGCAGCCTTTCTATGGCCTTGCCGTTTCTTCCGGCAAAACGCACTGCCACAATGACGCCGTCCGCTTCCCGCAGCTTCTCATAAATCCCGGTATCCTCTTCCGGCATTCCATACACTAAATCAGGCATTGCGCCGTCCCGTCCGCCATGGAAACCACCCGCATTCCCATCCGGCCCTGCCGCCTTATTTTCTTCTTTCCGCAGACGCCCTGTCAGCTGTTTTATCCTATCGCCTGCCTTCTTTGCATCCTCCATGGAATCCGTACTGACCAGCCCAATTGCTTTCATGTTTCTGCCCATATAACAGTAATTTGCAAAAAACTCCCTCTCCAGACTCTTTCGGAATCTTTCAAAAAATTCTTTTGAAGCCCCTTTTGCCGATTCTTCTTTTTCTTCCGTAAATATCCCGATTACCGGTATCCCGTAACGCTTTTCCACATCTCCTGCCACATAAACTGACCCGTCCATCACATAATAAAAACCGGCCGCTGCCAGAGAAACAAAAAAAGCAATCACCATTCCCGTTGCCGCCGCCTGCGCCGTCCGGTTATCCCATACAATCTGCCGGGGTTCTTCCGTACTGTATATTTCTATGCTGTCAAACAGCGTGTCCGTTTCACCCAGATGCACCAAGGCGGCCTGGGTTGCTTCCATAATCCGTTCTGTCAGTTCCGGAGTATCCGTCGTGATGGTAATGGTCAACAGGCGGATATCCGATAAAATTTCCGCCCTAGTTGCACCAATTACCATATTCCTGTCCGTTTCCGGCGGAAGGTTTTCCATCGTGTAATTTAAAATCGGATCCGTCGCCATCAAATCATTCCACGTATAACCGTTATAGGAAAGTTCGTTAAAATCCTCAGGTTCACAGTTAAAATTCAAATACATCTTGGAAATCTGCTCATATTCCCTATTGGCAGGAAACAAAACATGAACCGCCAGATAAATACCGCTGCCAATTACCGCCCCTGCTAAAATGGCAGCCGCAAAAAACCATATTTTTTTCAGAAAAAGAAGCAAAATCCTCTTTCCGTCGATTCCTTCCTGCATAAACCTTTGATTTTCCATTCCTTACTTGTCCTCTTCCTGTTTCATTGCCGTTATCTGGCTGCTTTCTATGCCTTCCGTGCTTTCCGGCTTAAATAAAATTTTCAATGTCAGCAGCATCAGCTTGATATCCAGCCATACTGAATAATTCTCTATATAAGCCAGGTCCAGCTTCAGCTTATCATAAGGCGTCGTATTATATTTCCCATATACCTGGGCATAACCGGCCAGCCCCGCTTTGACCTTCATACGGAATACAAACTCCGGCATGTCCTCCACATATTGGGCAATGATTTCCGGCCGTTCCGGCCTTGGACCGATAAAAGACATTTCCCCTTTCAGAATATTAAAAAGCTGGGGCAGTTCATCGATTCTCACCGCCCTTATAAATTTCCCAACCGGAGTTATGCGGGAATCATTTTTAGCCGCCAGCCTTGCCACTCCGTCCTTCTCCGCGTCCACCCGCATACTGCGGAATTTCATAATATAAAATTCCTTCTGGTTCTTTGTGCAGCGCACCTGTTTATACAATACCGGCCCTCTGTCGTAAAGCTTAATGGCAGCCGCCGTCACAAGCATAATCGGAGAGGTGATAATCACAAGGAGAAGCGCGCATACAATATCAATCAACCGTTTTACTGCCCGCTGTTCTATCCGCAGGGAATATTCCCTTGTCAGAAAAATCGGCGTATCAAACAAATGCAGCTTTTCCGATCCTTGAACCAGCACATCCGGAATCTTCGGCATCATATATACTCTGATTGATCTGCCATAACAGAATTTCAGAAGCTTGTTCCTATCCATCGTAGGTATATCCCATAAGACGATGGCATCATATTTTCCCAGAACTTCCTCCTCAATAGCAGCTATCCCTTCCGAAATATTCATACACCGCGTTACCTTGTACTTATCCTTCCTTGTGGCAAATTTCCCCAGAATATCATCTATAGAACGCTCCCCATAAATAAGCAGAAGCTCTCTGGGCGGAAAAAACCTCCGGTAAAAAATATCACACACGTAGGTCCAAATACCGGAAACTGCCAACTGAACTGCCATCACTCCCAAAATGGGGGCTACCGGTGCTATCCAGTTCCGAAGCAGGGAAATCTGCACATAAGAAATCACATTAACCGCCAAAAGCGCGAATATCTGGGAAAAATATACCTCCCAGGGCTTTAAATAGCCAATCTTCAGTCCCCCGTATGTGTTTTCAAAAAAGAAAAGAAGTACAAAATAAATGCCTACGGTAAGGCAATGGCCCCACATATAAAAATTTACTTTGCCGAACTGTGCCAGATAAGGATAATAAACTTCCAGCCAGGCATATACATATACTGCCATCTGCATACATAGCCCCATAAAAGACAGCAGCAGCACAACCGCTCTTTTTTTTGATTCCATCTGCTTCACTTTCGCTCCTTTTTCTTACATCCGCCGTTTCACTGCCCGGACTGCCCATCCTATAAAATTCCATATGCTCTCGGACAGCGGTAATTTTTCTACATTCCGGTAAAGATTCCATATCCGTTTAATCGCTACCAGCTTATTGGAGGACAGCGATTCCTCAGGGCGCCGGTATACTACATATTCCTCGTCCAGCCCGTAAGCTATGTATCCGCTGCGCAGTATCTTCCACCAGGTGGCGGTATCCTCGCTGGGCACCTCCGGCATTTTTATCAAATCCTTGCTTATTTTTGTCATGTCAAACATAACGGTACTGGTAAAGATAACCGTTCTTGACAGCGCCTCCTTATACGAAAGAGTTGGCGGAACATTGACCCATTGGTTCGTCTCATACCCTTCTTCATCGGCAAACTCATATGCCGTAAACGCAAAAGCAGCCCCTTTTTCCTCCATAAATTCCAGCTCTTTTTCCAGTTTCTGGGGTCTCCATATATCGTCCGCATCAAGAAAAGCGATATATCTTCCGGATGCATTTTCGATTCCTGTATTTCTGGCCCGTGCCGCTCCCCCATTCTTTTCCTGTACAATCAGACGGATCCTTTCATCCTCTTTGCACCATTTCTCTATCTTCTCCCTGCCGTCGTCCGTCGAACCGTCATCCACCAGAATCAGTTCCCAGCAGTTATACGTCTGGCTGCGCACCGTTTGGATTGTTTCATCTATAAATTTCCCGGCATTATATACCGGCACAATAATGCTGACTAGCTTGTCTTTCTTTTCTTCCATGTTTTCTCCATTCCTGTGCGGCTTTTTGCACATATCAAGTTTGTGGATGCCGCGCAGACACAAACTTGGGATTGAAAATTTTCATTTTCCAATCTTTTCTCCATTTCATTTCAAATTTCTTCCTTTATCAGATAAATCGGCCGTTTTTTAACCTCCATATAAGTTTTTGACAAATACTGCCCCACTATACCTAAACAGAATAATTGTACACCGCTGCAAAACAAAATAATGCATACCAAAGAAGGCCAGCCTGAAGTAGGGTCGCCAAAAGCAAGCTTTCTTACTATGATAAATATAATCATTAAGAAAGCAAAAATACAAAAAAGGATTCCCATAAATGATGCAATCGCCAGCGGCACCGTGGAAAAAGCGGTAATCCCGTCCAGAGAATAAAGAAACAGCTTCCAGAACGACCACTTTGTCTCTCCCTTTTTCCTTTCCACATTTTCATATTCGAGCCATTTTGTTTCATAGCCTACCCATCCGAAAATCCCCTTTGTAAACCGGTTGTATTCCGCCATAGCCAGTATGGAATCCACCACCTGCCGCTTCATCAGCCGGTAGTCCCTAGCCCCGTCCACGATTTCCGTCCTTGAAATTTTATTCATCAGACGGTAAAACATCCTGGCAAAAAAAGAACGGATCGGCGGTTCCCCTTTTCTTGACACCCTTCTCGTTGCTACAGAAGCATAACCTTCGTCTATATACCGGAACATTTCCGGCAGCAGCGACGGCGGATCCTGCAAATCACAGTCCATCAGTACAGCATAATCTCCCTTTGCCTTTTGGAAACCGGCATAAATTGCAGCTTCTTTTCCAAAATTTCTCGAAAAAGAAACAAGATGTACCCTTTTATCCTTTCCGGCCAGCTCCTTTACCTTTTCCGCCGTTTTATCTTTGGATCCGTCGTCCACATATATAATCTCTACATCCAGTTCCCTTTTTTGGAAAAATGGGGTGTTTTTCATCAATTCTTCATAGAAATCATGAATATTTTCTTCCTCGTTATAGCTGGGAACTATTACACTAAGTAATTCCATTTCTTACCTCATTTCTACACTGTTTTTCTGTTAACTCATTATTTTATCATAGATTGTTGGAAAATAATAGATTAAAATAGCGGATTAAAGCAATCGGCTAAAACAATCAATTAATATACTCTTGAGCATTGCACAATCTCATGAAATAGGGTAAAATTTTCAACAATGGATTTTCTTAATTAATTATAAATTTCCCGAAAGGAATGTGGGGCTAAATGAAACTTCAGAAATGTATCTACAGCATTGCAAATTATACGATACGGATTCTTCTTATACTGATTATTTCAGGCATATGCCTGCAGAGCATGTTCAGCACACGGAATTCAGGGGTACACATGGCAGATTCCCCTTTCCGTCATCTGCTTGTATTCGTGCTATTTTTTATTGCATCCGTATTCATCCGGGCATTGGAACGGCATCTTAATATAGCCGGAAAATTAAGCAAACTGAATCTGTTACGGTTATTATCTGTCCTGTTGGGCGCTGCTTCCTGTCTCTGGATTCTTGTTACACAGTTTGGTCCCGTTTCCGACCAATGGAAAATATACAGCATTGCAATGCAGTTTCGCGAAAATAATTTTTCTGCTTTCGTGGAGGGCGGATATCTGTTCCGCTGCCCCCATCAGACCGGTATGGTTTTATTTTATTATTTCCTATCTTTTTTCTTAGGCATTGATAATTATATAGGCATACAGTTTATCAATGTGGCGGCATTGCTTGTTATCTTCTTCTTTACCGTAAAGCTGTCCGGTATTTATTGGAAAGAGGACAGGCATATACCCACGGCAGTTGCCATTGTTCTGATGTTCTGGCCGCCGCTCCTGCTTTATGTCACATACTTGTATGGTCTTTTGCCCGGTATGGCATGCTCTTTCACAGCAGTATATATGACAATGAAATATTTGGAAACAAGAAAATACCGATATATAATAATAGCTGCACTTTCTATGGGCATTGCCACAGTTTTTAAAATAAACTGTTTAATTTTTATGGCAGCTATCTGCTGCTTCCTTTTCTATGACATAATTTCCGCGCCAAAAAAACAAGACAAAATCCGTTCTGTCCTGTTTATTCTCGTTATGCTGCTGGCGGTAAAAGGATGCAATCAGGCCGTTACCAGCTATGGGGAACATTTATCAGGATATGAGGCATCGGCAGGCGAAGCCATGGCATCCTATATTGCAATGGGACTGCAGGACGGTTCCAACGGTCCCGGTACTTATAACGGATATATCGGCACGGTTTTTACCAAATATCATTATGACACAAAGAAAATTACACAAAATTCTTTTTTGGATATCAAAAAAACCCTGATTCGGATGATAGAAAATCCCCACGATGAAGGGCTGCCCTTTTTTGCCCAGAAAACTGCGGTACAATGGAATGAACCGGCCTTCGGCGGATGGACTATTTCCAAAAACCGGCCTTCTTCGGTTGTTCCTTCCGATTTTGTGCAAAGTATTATTTACGGCAATATAGGTACCCTTCTCTTCCGCATACTTAATTATGTCTATACCCTGCTTTTGCTTGGCGCCTTATACTGCCTAATCCGTCGTTTCCGGAGCCAAAACTTGTACGAACTGTTTGGAGGCGTTATTTTTTTAGGAGGATTTTTATTTCACTTTTTCTGGGAAGCCAGCCCCACCTACACGCTGCCCTATTTTATCGCCTTGATTCCTTATGCGGTAAAAGGGTGGATGGATATGGTATATGAGGCTGACCACATCCTGCTGCATAAGCTGCGCCGTTCTGAATCCGGCTCTTCCCCATCCGGCAAACGGAAATGGAAAACCGCCTATATCATATCAGCAGCCGCTGCTGCCCTGTTTCTTATACTGCTGATTGCTTTCAGCAGGACGAACCTTTTTAACAAAACTATACGGCTGGATAACAGCGGCGACATGAAGGTTGAGCAAAGCGGCCCACCGCTGCAGACGGGGCCTTCGGATGCATATTACCTGATTGCCCCCTATCAGTCCCCAAATTATGCCTTAATATCGCAGGACGGGCTCATCAAAACAGCTTCTGCTACCGGAGCATTGGCACAGAAAACGGCCATTGCCACAAAAGAAGAAACTTCCATACTCCGTTTCCGCGGCACAGAGGAAGTACTCGCCGTATTACCGGAAAAGAATTATTCTGTCATCAGTTACAAAGATGATGTGAAAAATATGTTTTATGATGATTCCATAACTGCGGATTATGAATGGAAACTAAAAAATACTGCCGACGGAAAAGGCTATTATATTCTCATGAACGGATATGCCTTAACTTATGACAATGAAAAAAATCTGGTTTCCTTAACGGCATTTTCCAGAACCGACAGCCAAAAATGGCTGCTTATCCCATAAGCAGCCATTCCAATATTCTAATCCCACTAGTGTACTGACATGTTCATTTTCAGACAAGCTATTTAGCGAAATGTGAACGAGACAAGACACTAGTACGCTTCATTCCATCTCAAGCCTTATCCTATCCGCAATCTGTGCTATGTATTCACTGTTTGTAGGTCTGCTATTGCCTGTCAGCATAGAGTAACCGAACAAATCCTCAAAAGTCTCCGCATTTCCCCTCGTCCACGAAACTTCAATGGCATTCCGTATGGCACGTTCCACCTTCTGTTCTGTAGTTTTAAAGCGCTTCGCTATTTCCGGATATAACAGCTTAGTCACGCTTCCTACTACTTCCATATCCTCTTCAGCCATCAGAATTGCCACCCGCAGATAGTGATATCCCTTCAAATGCGCCGGAACACCCATATCCAACATGAATTCCGTCACATACTTCATTAATTCCGCATCCTCTTCTTTGTTAACTTCCGCATTCTTAGCCATCGTTTTCCCTTCACCCCCAAAACCTACCAATTTTCACCCTTCCTGCATAATAGCACATGCATGTTCAGGCTGTAAACTGTTATCCGCCGCGGTTTTAGGAGGTTTAAGGACAAATAAATACAAATGCAATGCAAGTTCTGACATGTTAATGAACGGAAGCAAATCTGCCGCCGTCCTACAAATACTGCTCTTTTCCCTGCTCCTGCAGAATTTCCACTATTTTTTTGACATCCTGGGCTCTGGATTTGTCGCACACCAGTACTGCGTCCTCAGTTTCCACTACGATGACATTTTCCAAGCCAATTGTGGCAATTAGCTTATCTTTTCCGTAAGCAATGCAGTTTTTGGAGCCGATGTGTATCTGCTCTCCAAAAACCACGTTATTATTCTCATCCGCATCATACAAAGTGTCCAAGGTGTCCCAGCTTCCTACGTCGCTCCACCCGAAATCCCCCTCAAGCATAATCACGTTGTCCGCTTTTTCCATAATTCCATAATCCACCGAAATTTTAGGTATCAACGGATAAACCCTTTCAATGGTTTCCTGCTCTTTTTCCGTTCCAATCGCTTCCATAATCTCCATCAGGCATTCATACACATCGGGAAGCAGTTTTTCAAAATATTTTAAAATGACTGAAGTCTTCCATACAAACATGCCGCTGTTCCAAAGATAGCAGCCCTGCTCCACATAGGATTTCGCAATGGACAAGCTGGGTTTTTCCACAAAATCCGACACCGGATACGCCGCAATACGCTTTTGGCTTACATTGCCTACTTTATGGGCTATCTCCCGCATCCGTTTATTATATTTGATATAACCGTAACCGGTAGCCGGTTCGGTAGGCTTTATGCCTATTGTCACCAGTCTGTCCGTCTCTTCCGCCAGATCCATGGCAAAATCCACGACCTCTTTATAAACATCCTTAATTTTCACATAATGGTCTGAAGGCAGCACACACATGATGCTGTCCCCATATTTTTTCTGAATTGTCACCGCTGCATAGCCAATGCAGGCCGCCGTATTCCTTGCCGCCGGTTCTGCTAATATTCTTCCGCTCCCAATCCTCTTATCCGTTATCTCCTTCATAAGGGGAGCCTGAACGGCATTGGTTACAATAAAAATATTTTCTTTTGGTATGCTGCAGGCTATCCTATCGATGGTTTCATTCACCATCGTATCTTTCCCTGTCAGATTCAAAAACTGCTTCGGTATTTCCCTGCGGCTTAAGGGCCAGAATCTCGTTCCGCCGCCTCCGGCCATTATTACACCGTATCTGTCCATATTCCTTTTCCTATGCCTTTCTTTCCAGTACTCCGTTACATCAGTGCCTTATCTTCCGTCCATCCTTGCCCTGTCGATGTTTTCCCTGAACCAGTCATAAGCCAGTCCGACTCCCTCTTCCAGTTCTACCTTATGTCTCCATCCCATAGCATGAAGTTTATCCACATTGGTCAGCTTTCTCGGTGTACCGTCAGGCATATCCTTATTCCAGATTATTTTTCCCTCAAATCCCACCGTACGGCATACAGTCTCCGCCAGTTCCTTAATACTGATTTCCTTTCCCGTTCCAATGTTTACATGCTGTTCCCCGCTGTAATTCTCCAGCAGAAAAACGCAGGCATCCGCCATATCATCCACATACAAAAATTCCCTCAGAGGGCTTCCCGTTCCCCATAATTCCACTGACTCCGCACCGGAAACTTTCGCTTCATGGAATTTCCGTATCATCGCAGGAAGCACATGGGAATCCTTCAAATCATAATTGTCCTCCGGCCCGTACAGATTGGTAGGCATACAGCTTATAAAATCATCCCCGTACTGACGC
>DNJW01000259.1:11211-11392 GCA_003488965.1 Lachnospiraceae bacterium
GGCATACAGCTTATAAAATCATCCCCGTACTGACGCTTAAAAAACTTGCACATTTCCAGCCCTGCTATTTTTGCTATGGCATACGCCTCGTTTGTTTCCTCCAGCGCTCCCGTTAACAGTGCATCCTCCGGTATGGGCTGCGGTGCCATGCGGGGATAAATACAGGTACTGCCTAAAAACA
>DNJW01000259.1:11709-11860 GCA_003488965.1 Lachnospiraceae bacterium
AAATACAGGTACTGCCTAAAAACAAAAGCTTCTTCACATGAAAATCATGGCAGCACTTAATCACATTGCACTGCACCTGCATATTTTCATAAGCGAACTCTGCCGGTTTTGTGTCGTTGGCATGAATTCCTCCCACCTTTGCCGCCGCCAG
>DNJW01000259.1:12177-12463 GCA_003488965.1 Lachnospiraceae bacterium
TCCTCCCACCTTTGCCGCCGCCAGCACCACCACGTCGGGCCGTTCTTCTTCAAAAAACCGTGTTACATCCGCCTGATTGATAAGATCCAGCTCCTTATGGGTTCTGCCTATAATATTAGTATATCCTTTGGACCGTAAATTCCTTACAATGGCGCTGCCTACCAGTCCCCTATGCCCCGCTACGTAAATTTTATCCGTTTTATTCATATCTATATCCTGCTCCTTTCACTCATTATCATTATATAGCCAATTGCAAAACTCTGAGTTTCCAATTACGAATTGTGCA
>DNJW01000346.1:0-459 GCA_003488965.1 Lachnospiraceae bacterium
AACAAACACCACCTGACCAACAATTACCTTGTTTATCTGAAGCAGTCGCTTATGGATTTATGTACCAGGGAAAATCTGCATCAGGTAGATTTACTTGCCAAAGCAGAACGGAAAGTGACGGAAAAAGAATACCTTATGGGAATGATTGAAAATAATTCCCACGTTGAAAATACCGGAAAAGACCAGACTGTGCAGAAAGAAATTTTATCAACAGAAAATAACATTGCTCCGGAGCGCCCTGCCTATCAGCAGGAGACACCGGACGGGACAAATATGCCCGCTGCCATATTTGAAAAATCCGGGCTGCGTCTGGTGACAGACTTACAGCACTGTATCAAGGCACAACAGAGCAAAGCTTACGCCAATAAAGTGAAACTTTCCAACCTCCAGAACATGGCAAGAACACTCGCCTATGTGCAGGAGCATTCTCCGGAGCTTGCCCTTTATGAAGCTGCTGTC
>DNJW01000346.1:749-908 GCA_003488965.1 Lachnospiraceae bacterium
CTTGCCCTTTATGAAGCTGCTGTCAAATTCCTGAAAGAAAAATCCAGTGACGGAAAGCTCCCAAACTTACAGACGCTGAAAGCAGAAAAAGAAAAACTGCTGGTACAGAAAAAAGAAGCACAGGAGAAATATTACTACTACCGGGATTACCAGAAAGAA
>DNJW01000346.1:1239-1530 GCA_003488965.1 Lachnospiraceae bacterium
TACTACCGGGATTACCAGAAAGAATTGAATACTGTCTGTACTAATATCCATGCTGCACTGGAACCAGTAAACAACAGACCGGGACACAGCAATAAACGTGAAGAAAGGATATGAGTTTTTACCAGACCGAAAGGCTGGGCACTGACGCCCAGCCAATTTTTCTTTGCTTTTCTCGCCCCTCATCAATTCCGGTTTTTCCTCCGGGAAATAGACATATCCTTCTTTCGGAATCATTACCTTTGTCATTTTCAGCAATTCTACAATGGCAAATTATATCAAATAAACTGCATC
>DNJW01000346.1:1776-6511 GCA_003488965.1 Lachnospiraceae bacterium
AATAAACTGCATCAATCATTGTTATTAAATGATTTCTGGTAAGCAATACAACTATTACTAGAAAAAAAGCAGTTGCTGTTGCAATGAGCAGATATTCATTTACATTCGCTTTTTTCCCGGCACTAACAATTACAGCCATGCAATTTATCGCTGCCGCAATGCCCAAAAAGATTCCGGCTGTCAGTACACATTCATCAGCAGAGCAGCCACTAGCATAAGCAACACCGGAACCAACATCATGGAATAGGCTCGTTCAAACAAGTGCATGATATTTTTATCCTTTTCCTCCCAATACGCTGCAAGCAAAAGAAACACCATCACAAACGCTGTCATAAGAAAACCGAAAGTGATTCTGATTCCAACAGTAATATCAGACTGGCTGATTATCTCCGCCAGCCGCTGCTGCACATCTGCCTCTCCTGAAGTCTTCAGGAACCATTGAACCAGTGCGGAAAAAGAGGTTACTTGGAAATAGGCGTTGACAAAGATTGAAACGACAAACACTAGCAGTGAAGGGAGCGGTTTCAATCTGCCACAGCACAACGGCTCTTTCAGAAAATCTGTTAGCTTTTTATTCATACGATTACCCTGTGTCCTTTCCTATTCCCGACTTCGATCAATAATTGCGCCGCTGTCATCTATATACTGCTCATACCATCCGGCATTGTCATACACATAAGTGGTATCTTCACTTTTCAGCAGACCTTCCGGCGCTGTAATCAAAAGTACGCTTAAAACTGCAAGAATTGCCACGCCGCCAATCACATCCCACTTTTTAATATGTGTCTTAACAAAATACACGATATAGGCAATCCCCAATGGGAGCCAGCAGACAAGAGCAGTCAGCATCCCCGGAGTATAAAACGGTGAGTAAGCCCCGCTTTCCAGCAGCAACGCACGGGAAGAAGCAGCCCCCAATAAGTGAATCGCCACCTCTGCAAAGCTGAACAGCATAACGGCAAAGCTCATCTTTCGCTCATACTTATTTGTCTGAACCAGAATAAACCAAATGAGTGCGCCCCCGAAATTGGTAATCATATCCGTAAGTTCATTCATCGGATAACGATCCCGCAATGCAGCTTCCGAAGATATATTGTAAAAATAGTGGAAACCGCCGGGCATTACCCATTCCTCCCAGACATGAAAAACCAGCACAATGACAGTAAAAGCACCTAATTTTCTGAGCATGTCCCAGTCCTTCCATTTTACGATCAGCTGCACCGTCAGGACAACTCCCATAATCAGCATACAGTACAGCCAGCCTATTTCAACAAACCAATGCCACATAAACAAAACCTCCTACTTAAAACAGAATACATCAGATAAGCACTAATGAACGATAATATACAAATGATACTGCCGCCACCAAAAGCGGCGGCACTGTAATAATACGGATTATTTTTGCGATTTTCTTTTTCATAGATCATTCAACTCTCTCAGGAATTATCGGCACATAAAGGAAACTGTCATATTTTCCCCCGGTGTAAATACGGTGTCTGCCTTTGTTGTGGTCTTTCGGCATATCAGAAGTGTCTACACTGGAGCCAGCAAACATTTCAGATCCGCCTATAGTATACATTTCCGGCTTATCCTCCGGGAAATAGGTATATCCTTCTTTTGGAAGATTGATTTTTGCCATTTTCAGCTTGAACGGTCCCGTCCACATTTTCTTGGTTTTATAAGGTGAAACCGTGATACGCAGAATATCACCCTTTTTGAATTCCAGTCCCATAGGCCAGATCAGAATATCCACAGGAACGATTTCTCCCGCTTTTAGCTTCTGCTCCCATTCCATAGACTGTCGTGGATTTTCCTCGGTACTCTTTGCTTCATCCAATGCCCGCAGGGAAACACGGATATAGCCTTTTGCCGAAGTGTCCATACCGGGGCCTAAACTGTATTTATATTTCAGACCGTTGGGGCGGCGCTTTTCAAGATTCACGTATAAATCCATATCGTCGTGATCCAGAGCAGACACCCATAGACGCAGCTTCATATAGCCGGTGATTTCGGTATCTGACTGCATTTTCATGCTGAAGCTGACACCGCTTCTTTTGCGGTCTGAATCATACTGTGCATAACCCCCGCTCGTAGATGGGGATTCTGCAAGGTTGTTTTCTGCTGCATCAAGATACAGCTTTTTATACTGAGTACGGGGAATCGGGAAATCTTCTTCCACACGGTCAACAATGTCCCTGCCGCCGGGATTTAAGACGCTCACCCGGACTTTCGGCGTGTTTTCCCAGCCGTTATCCTCGTCTTTCAGATAACGGTCAAAAAATTTTCTCAGTTCCTCGGTGTGCCCCTTGTGGTAATAGTCATCCCATTCGCCAGTATTATGGATTCGCAGCCATTTATCCTTAGAGGAAATTCTGCGATAGCCCTCCAACGTACCGTAAGTGTGGATCGGATTTGTGTAGCTGGCGACAATATAAGCAGGAATATTGATTGCTTCCAGATCAGCTTCTTTGTCTGCCCACCAGTTATTCATAGTCGGCTGTTCATTCATCATGGCAATCACATCTTCAATTCCACCGTTTTCCGTGGAGGCAAAGGAATCAGACAGCATTTTGACAAATTCCGGCATAGCCACACCGCCGCGGGTGGCAATTTCACGATAACAGTCAGACAACCCTTCCCACGGAGCAATTGCCGCCAGATGTTCGGGGCGCTGTGCTGCTGTAAACCACTGGGAAATAGCAAGCCATGAATTTCCACTCATGCCGATTTTCCCGTTAGACCACGCCTGCTTTGCCGCCCATTCTATGATGTCCGCACCATCGCGCCCATAATCACTTCCAAAAAAAAGAATGACACCTTCTGAATTATAGGCTCCCCGCACATCCGGGTTAATGATCGCATAACCGTGATTACACCAGTATGCCGGATCGGGGCCTTCAAACTTCTGCAGTCCTGATGTAGCCTGCATAGGAATTCCCGCATGGTTCGGCGTATCGTCCAGCCATTGGGAACCGATTTCCTTTCCGTAAGGACTCATCGCCATAATTGCCGGATGGAGCTTGTCATCGTTCGGGCGGAAAATATCTGTATAGATTGTTACACCGTCCCGCAGCGTTACAGGCACATCACGCTCCAAAATGATGTCGCAGGGTAAAGACATATAGCCTTTCAGACGGACCTGGCCTTTTTTGAGAAGCAAAGTTTCCGGTTTGTAGCCTGTATAGCGGGTGCAGGGCGAATCCACCGGCAGTGCGCCCCGTACCGCCACAGTCATTTCCTTACCGTTTTTATCGTGTGCAATCATTGTCCTGTTTTTCATTTACTCCTCCTCCTTAACTGTTTCCGGCTCAAAATATTCAAAGTTGTTATCCTGTTCGTATTGCCCGCCGAACCTCTCATAATAGCCTCTATTTGTAAATTCGTAAGGGCTGTCCTTTTTGCCCAGAGCTGCTTCGGGCAGGTTGATCAGCAGAAAACCCAAAACCGCTGTTGCTGCGATTGCCATAATCCATTGTACGGGCTTCGGACGATTCTCCTTTTTCTTAAATAAATGGATGGCAAGTCCAATGCAGACAGGCAGGAAACCGAACAGCGATGTAATCAAGCCAGGTGAATAAAGCGTATTCATACCATACGCGCCAAAAATCTGCATATCCTGAATGCCGATACTGATGTGCATGATAACCTCAAACGCTGAAAACAGCATGACTGCAACCCCGGCAGGTTTGCCAAACCCCCAGAATTTCAGCACGATACAGCCAACAACAACCGCACCGAAATTTGTGATCATATCGGTCAAACGGTTCATCGGGTATCTGCTTAAAAATGCCCCACCATGGGCGATATTGTAGGAATAGTGAAGTCCGCCCGGCAATACCCATTCCTCAATGACGTGTAAAATCAGTACGATAATTGCCAACGTGCAGAGGGTATTAAGCGGAGACCACTCTTTTCTTTTTTTCCAAACAAGCACACCCAAAACGATTCCGATAGCGGTCATCACATAAAGCCATATAGATAACCAGCCTTGCATAATTGTTTCCATAGGTTATCTCCTTTTTTAAATTTATTTTGTGAAACTATTGTATCGCAATGAAATTTACGATACAATAGTTTCGGAACAAGTGCTACACCAACCCCAAAACTTGTAGCGGAAAAAAAGAACCTGTACGGTTCTTAAGGAGAATGCTTTTATGTACCATATCAGTAACGATAAACGGGCTATACAGTCTTCTGAGCTGATTTATAACGGTCTTTTGGAGTGTATAAAGAAAAAGCCTTTTGACCAAATCACAATAAGTGATTTGCAAAAGGCTTCCGGCATAGCGAGATCGACATTTTACAGAGCGTTTGATAATATTTCAGATGTGCTGTATTGGAAGTGTGACACCTGCTTTTACGAGGTTTTAGGAAAATACCGTCCTAAACTGTTTCAGGGGGAGCTTGATTTAGCCCGCCACTATTTTCAGTACTGGATGAACCACAGTGATATTTTGGAACTGTTGATACAAATAAACCGACAGGATATTATTTATGCCTGCCATATGAAAAATGCAGATATTCTGCAGGAGAAATTTGGAAAAATACCTGACATTCATATGGAACATGGTAACTATTTTATTTCTATCCGGACAGGCTTTACAATCAGCATTCTGACGACCTGGCTTAAAGGCGGCAGAAAGGAAAGTGCTGATGAGTTAGTTGAAATCATTGAAGAGCAGATTGGTTTTTTAGTAAAAAACATAACTACTCTTCCCTTTCCCTGATAACTGAA
>DNJW01000071.1 GCA_003488965.1 Lachnospiraceae bacterium
ATCACGACCAGATTAAAGCAGGTAATGAATGAGGCTGGCTGGTTCAAGGATTACGATCTGCAGGAAGTGCTGAACGAGATGAAAACAGTACGTACCGTCAGCATCCAGGGCAGCCGAAAAAGGTACACCACAGAACTTACACCATTTCAGAAGAAGATTTTCGGACTGTATCACTTAATAGCTTAAACCAGTGTATAATCAGACCGGGATTTTAGGTTACACTGTTTAACTTAATCTTATTTGCCCGCAAAATTCCATACATAAGCATATTTCCCCTTTCATTTATTCTACTTAAATATGGTATTTCGCAATTCCAGAAGTACACCAGCAGCCTTTCATTTATCGCTTTCATTTCAGTATTGCCTGCCCCAATGCATGGTATAACTTACTAGACTAACAAGTTAGTCGTAAGCTAGGGATGTATCCCTAGAACCCTCTTAGCAAGCCTGATTATACGAACAAAAATAGCGTGTATTCCAAATATAGAATCTTATCCAAAAAAGAAGCAAGAACGATACCGCCCTTACTTCTCTCTGCACCAAATATCTATATCATTTTGAAATGCCTTAATGCATCCATTATAGCCGCTTCTTTATCAGCCGGACACTTGGGTTGCTTTGCATTTTCAGATTTTGGCATATTATAATTCAGTCTCATATCTAACCCACATTTATGCTTTACCTGTGCTATATAAAGGTTCGATACCAATAACCCTGACTGCTCTAACACATACTGCTTAATCTCTTCATAGGTTGCTTTCGCTTCTGATGCAGTAAGGTCAAGTTCGCTTATATCCAAATCTACCTCTATTACATCATCTGGCTTTCGTTGGGACAACTGAACAACCGTCTCCACATGCACCGTCCCCCCAAACTGGTCCACCGCCCGAACCCTTTTCAGCTCATACCCCCCATCACATAACACCCGTAGGTCCCTAGCCAGCGTTGCAGGCTCACAGCTTACATACACGATTTTCTCCGGCTGCATCAGGAGCATGGTTTCCAGACATTCCTTATCACAGCCCTTCCGCGGCGGGTCCACCACGATGACATCCGCCCTGATTCCTTCTTTTTCATACTTTTCCGGCAGGATTTCTTCCGCTTTTCCCGCTAGAAATTCCACATTTCCAATCCCGTTATATACCGCATTTTCCTTAGCATCCTCTATCGCCTGCGGAATCACTTCCACACCATAAACCTTTTTTGCCTTTTTTGCAAAAAAAAGGGAAATCGTTCCAATACCGCAATACAAATCCCATACCGTTTCCTCCCCGGTCAGTCCGGCATACTCCACTGCCAGACTATATAGCTTCTCCGTCTGCACCGGATTCACCTGATAAAAAGAAAGGGGAGAGAGATGAAACACAATTTCTTCTCCAGTCAAAGAAAAATTCTTTCCGTCTCTCACTCGAATTGTATCGCTTATCTTATCCTTCCCCCATATCGTATAAATCGTATCACCCATAATCACATTGGTTCTGTCCGTATTTATATTTAACGACACACTTGTCATTCCTTTTATTTTTCTCAATACATCTGTCAGTTTCTTTTGACAAGGAAGAATTTTTCCTTCCTTTGCGGCTCTTTCCACATCTCTGCCTTTATAATTAATCACAAGACAGACCATAATCTCTCCGCTGGCAAAGCCTTTCCTTATCAGAATATGACGCACAAGCCCGGTTCCCGTTTTTTCATCATAGGCAGAGACATGAAATTTTTTCATATATTCGAGAACGCTTTCTAATATTTCCTTATTTTCCTCTGCACCCAGAGCACAATCCGTATTCGCAACAATATGATGTGTTCTCCCGGCATAAAATCCGGCAACCAGATTTCCTTCCTTGTCTGTCCCCACCGGAAACTGTGCCTTATTCCGGTAATGATAAGCTTTTCCCATCCCTACCGCCGGTTCCATCACGCTCTCCACCAGCTCTGCTTCAAAACCGCCTATTCTAATCAGGCTGTCTTTTACTTTTTTCTGCTTATAGGCAAGCTGTGCCTTATAATTCATCGCTTGTATCTGACAGCCGCCGCACTGCCTATGGAATCTGCATTCCGGCTCCACACGGATATCCGAAGGAACGATAATTTTCTCCAGTTTTGCATATGCATAACTCTTTTTTGCCTTCATGATTTTACATTTTACGGTATCTCCAATTACGGCATCCTTCACAAAAAGGATATAGCCGTTTACCTTGCCTATACCCTCTCCGTCATTGCCGATATCTTCAATTGTAACCGTAAGAATGTCATTTTTCTTATATTCCATCCCTATTCCATCCTCGTTGCCCTTAAGTTGGATTCAAACAGCCGGTTGAATCCGAGCCATCCCGTTTCCTTTGTGTTATTCAGCAATTCTGTAAAAGTCTGCATTTTCGCATCCGTATTGTCTGCAAAATTAAGTGCCATAGCCTCCATAATTGCCGGCTTTTTCGGCGAACCGAATTCATATTCCCCGTGATGGGCAAGAATACAATGCTTTAACTCTCCTGCCAGCACCGGAGGAAATCCTTCAATATCCTTTATCTTTTCAGCTACCATTTCGGTGCCCATAACAATATGCCCTAAAAGCTGCCCGTCATCCGTATAATCATTCTCCGGGAAAAGCGACAGTTCCTTTACTTTGCCGATATCATGGCAGATTGCGGCACTGATAAGCAAATCTTTCTTTAACAACGGATATGCACTGCAATAATACTCACATAGCTTCGTTACACTTAAAGTATGCTCCAGCAGTCCGCCCACAAAACCGTGATGTACCGTCTTAGCCGCCGACGACTGCTTAAAAGCCTTGATGAATCCCGCATCCTTTACAAAAAAAGCCTCCAGCAGCATTTTCAGATATGGATTTTCAATCGCTTTTATGTATCCCGACAGTTCCGTATACATCTCTTCGATATTCTTCCTGCTCACCGGAAGATAATCCGCCGGATCATATTCCCCCTCCTGACATTTCCGGACGCGCTTTACATTCACCTGAAGAGAATTCTGAAAGCTTGTTATATCTCCATGCACTTCAATATAATCCAGTGAGTCAAACTCTCCGATACCTGGATTATTCGGATCCCATACTTTTGCATCCAATGTGCCTGTCTTATCCTGCAAAATTACATTATCATAAGCCTTCCCGTTTTTTGTAATTGCCGACTGTTTATGCTTGCACAAATAGATTCCAAGTATCCTATCGCCTTCTTTATAATCTTTAATATACTTCATACCCTATATTCCCTTTCCTATTCGGTTCTTTCTGTTACCCTTCCACAGTCTGCAAATTTCCGGCAGACGCATGCACATCTTTTCATCATTCAAAACTCCCCAGAATCACATTTACTTCCATCTCTACATATTCCTCCGGACCCTGACGCATCAAAGTGATTGCAGCCGTCCCATTCGGCTGTCCTTCCATCAGCACATTTACCAAATCCCCATAAGTACGGACTTCCTTTTCATTAATCCCCACAATAATATCACCGCTTTGAATCCCTGCCTCCATCGCAGGCGAATCCATTTCAATTTCCGTAATATAAGCGCCATACGGCACTCCCAGATTTTCGTTTGCCTCCGGCGTTACGTCAGTGCCATGGGTTCCCAGATATGCCTGCTTCCGCTCATTGCTCATCCTTTCAATCACTTTTCTCAATTCCGTAATTCCTATTGCGGATACCAGATTTTTCATATCCTCGCCATTATGGGAACTGTCCACCATACCCAGCATCTGTCCTTTCATATTAATCAAAATGCCCGATGCCTTCTGGCTTCCGTAAATATCGGTCGTTATCAGCTTATAATAAGAATCTACCATATTTAAAACAGTACTGTTGGATGTTACCATGCCATAACATACCGCATCCCCGTTTCCCAGCGGACTGCCGATAGCGATTACAGGATTTCCCACAATTGCGCGGCTGCTGGAACTTGCAGATAAATCTGCTGCCGTAATCTGCTCTATAGTTTCCTTTTCCATATCCTCCTGCTGCACGGAAATAATTGCCAGTTTGGTATTCACATCCTTTTCCCGAAGCTGAGCCTGACTCTGTGTCCCGTCACAGAAGGTTACCATAATACTTTCCGCATCAATTACTTTTTCATAATTGACCAAAATAAGTATTTCCTTCCCCGGCTTTGCCACAACTACTCCGGAAGTCTGCCCCTTGCTTTCATAAGGATCATTAAACCAGTCCACATTTGATACGGAACCGGTAACGGTAACTACCGACCTGCCCGCTTCCAATGCCACCTCTGACATGGCATTGTACATCTGGGTATAATCCTCCGTACCCAACTGTATGCTTCCCAATATTTTCTCTATCTGTTCATCCTGGATTACAATCTCTGGCGGCGCTTCTTCCGGCTCCATTTCCGAATCATCTACTATCATGTCCTCCGGTCTCATTTCCTCTATCTCATCCGGAAATTCAATCGGCTCCGGCTCTTCCTCCGGATACAGCCAATTGCTGATGACCGGCTCCAGCAAAAGAAAAGTCAAACATGCAACCAGAGAAAAAACCACTGCCATTGCAGCAGTAATCAGCATCCTTCGAAGCAGCTTCTTTTTGTTAATCGGACGCTGCTTGATTGTTTCTGTTATAAAATCCGAATCCTGCTTCTGCATTCTGGATTCCAGGTCTATATCCTTTTTGTGTTTTTCATTATCCATAAAATTACCAGTCTTTCTTTATTATATGAAACGCATGAAAAGTATCTAAATCAACTTTATTAGTATAGCTTGTTTCTGGGATAATGTAAATGGATATCTGGGGAATAAAATAGTTATGGGGGCTGTTTGTTATGTGTTGGTTTAAGTCCGCCCAACCGAAAGTATATTCCTCCGTCGCCGCGCTCCCGCTCCACAAAAAGCGTAGCGGGCACTAGGTTCGTGGGGAACCTCACCAAGTGCCGACGCTTTTTAAGGGGCTCCTTGAGGAATATGTTTTCGGCTGGGCTGCTGTATTGACAAAAATAAAAAACAGCAACCATATTATAATCCTCCCCAAACCAATCCCCATCCTTTAATAGTATTTTTTATTGTCCTATGGTATAATAAAAAATACGCCGACAGGCAATGCTCACATTTTATTCGATGCTTGCGGCGAAAAATGACATGTAAAAATGACACATAATTCATAGTTAGGAAAAATATTATGAACGAAAAAGTATTGCAAACCTTGGAATATAATAAAATTATTGATATGCTTACGGAAAAGGCCACTTCCGATCCCGGACGGAAGCTGTGCCGGGATTTGCATCCATTTGATGACATAAATGTTATAAATGAAGCGCAGACACAGACCTCTGACGCTCTTTCCCGTCTATTTAAAAAAGGCTCCGTTTCCTTTGGAGGAAATAAGGATTTGGGCTATACCTTAAAATCCTTAGGCATCGGCAGCGCTCTGTCTATAACGGAACTGCTGAATATTGCCGGACTGCTGGAAAATGTAAACCGCATTAAATCCTATGGCAAAAAAGAAAGAGAAGATGAAAATACCGATTCCTTGGACAGCTTTTTCAGCGCCTTGGAACCGCTTAGCCCTCTCGCCCGTGAAATCCGGCGCTGTATTCTTTCGGAAGAGGAAATCAGCGATGATGCCAGTCCTGCATTAAAGCACATTCGCAGAAGTATGAGGATTGCCAATGACAAAATCCATTCCCAGCTGACCAATATGCTGGGAGGCTCCTGCCGCACTTATTTGCAGGATGCGGTTATTACCATGCGCAATGACCGCTATTGCATTCCCGTTAAGGCAGAATATAAAAATCAGGTTCCCGGAATGATTCATGACCAGTCTTCTACCGGTTCCACCTTATTTATTGAACCGGCTGCCATTGTTGCTTTGAACAACCAGATAAAGGAACTCTTCCTCAAGGAACAGGAAGAAATCAAAAAAATACTTGCCGGCTTAAGCGCCCAGGCTGCAGAGCATATAGACACGATCTCTCAAAATCAGTCAATCATGACTACCCTGGACTTTATCTTTGCCAAAGCGTCCCTTGCTATGGAACAGAATGCTACCGCTCCTGTTTTTAATACTGACGGATATGTCAACATCCGTAAAGGGAGACATCCTCTGCTGGATAAAAAGAAAGTTGTCCCCATTGACATTTATCTGGGCAAAGATTTCGACTTGCTGATTATCACCGGCCCCAATACCGGCGGCAAGACTGTTTCCTTAAAAACTACCGGACTTTTTGCCCTAATGGGGCAGGCAGGCCTTCATATTCCTGCCCTGGACCGTTCCGAACTGTCGGTTTTTACAGAAGTATATGCGGATATCGGGGACGAACAGAGCATTGAGCAAAGCCTCAGTACCTTCTCTTCCCATATGACACGCATTGTTTCGATTCTAAATCAAGCAGATAAAGACTCCCTTTGTCTGTTCGATGAACTGGGAGCAGGCACGGATCCCACCGAAGGAGCTGCACTGGCAATTGCCATACTGGATTATCTTCATAAACGGAACATCCGTACCATGGCTACTACCCATTACAGCGAACTGAAAGTATACGCCCTGACAACTCCCTCCACGGAAAATGCCTGCTGCGAATTTGATATCAACACTCTGCAGCCTACCTACCGGCTCCTAATCGGCATCCCCGGAAAAAGCAACGCCTTTGCTATTTCTTCCAAGCTTGGACTGCCCGACCATATTATCCAAGAAGCCAAGACCCAAATCAGTCAGGAAAACATAAGTTTTGAGGACTTGCTTGCTGATTTGGAAAATAACCGGATTACTATAGAAAATGAGCGTGCCGAAATCGCCTCTTACAAAGAGGAAATCAAACTGCTGAAGGAAAAACTGCTGAAAAAAGAAGATAAAATCCAGGAAACAAAGGAACGGATTCTCCGGGAAGCCAATGAAAAAGCAAGGGATATTCTTCAGGAAGCCAAAGATGTAGCCGACGAAACTATAAAGGTCTTTCAAAAAGCCGGCCCAGGCGCTTCTATGAAAGATTTGGAAAAAACAAGGGAAAAAGTCAGAGGAAAGATTACCGAACAAAATGACAGACTGTCCCTGAAATCCAAACCTTCCCAGAAAAAACAGCCTGCCCCCAAACAATTAAAGCTGGGCGACAGTGTTCAGATTCTTTCCATGGGGCTGAAAGGCACGGTCAGCTCTTTGCCGGACCATAAAGGAAACTTGTTTGTCCAGTGCGGTATCATACGTTCCCAGACAAACATTAAAGATATCGTTTTAATTGACGATATTCCAGTGACAAAACCGTCATTTTCTGCCCATTCCGGCAAGAGCAATATTAAAATGTCCAAATCCTACAGTATATCTCCAGAAATCAATCTTTTGGGCAAAACTGTGGACGAGGCTATCGCAGAACTGGATAAATACTTGGATGATGCCTATCTTTCCCATCTTTCCAGCGTACGCATTGTACACGGCAAAGGAACCGGCGCACTTAGGAAGGCAGTCCAGGGACACTTAAAAAAGGTAAAATATATCCAATCCTTCCGCCAAGGGGAACACGGAGAAGGCGACGCCGGTGTCACAATAGCAACTTTTAAATCCTGATGGAGGTTTACAGATATGGTCAGCAAACAAAAAATATTAATTGTAGATGATGACAACAATATTGCAGAATTAATTTCATTGTATCTCACCAAGGAATGTTTTGAGCCAATGATAGTCAATGACGGGGAATCCGCTCTGACCGCGGTGGATTCCTTTGCCCCCAATCTGATTTTATTGGATTTAATGCTTCCCGGCATTGACGGCTATCAGGTCTGCCGGGAAGTAAGGGCAAAATCCTCCATTCCCATTATTATGCTTTCCGCCAAGGGCGAAATTTTTGATAAAGTCCTCGGTCTGGAACTGGGAGCCGATGACTATATGGAAAAACCCTTTGACTCCAAAGAGCTGGTAGCGCGGGTTAAAGCGGTGCTGAGGCGTTACAAATCCGCACCGGCAGTCTCCGTAGCCTCCAATATAAAAAGTGTAGAATACCCCGACTTGATTATCAATCAGACCAATTATTCCGTTATTTACATGGGGAAAAATATCGATATGCCCCCCAAAGAGCTGGAACTTTTATATTTCCTTGCTTCCTCTCCTAATCATGTATATACCAGAGAACAGCTTCTCGACCAGATATGGGGATATGAATATATCGGCGATACACGGACAGTAGATGTACACATCAAGCGGCTTAGGGAAAAAATTAAGGACCACGCCTCCTGGCGTATCGATACCGTCTGGGGCGTAGGCTATAAATTCGAGGTAAGAGCATGAGAAAAACCCTCTATTTAAAATTTATACTGGGCTATATTATTTTTGGCTTTTTCGGTTTTGTCGTCGTTGCCACATTTGTTTCCAATATGACTTTAGAACATTTAAAACGCGAAAAAGCGAATGCCCTATATTCGGAAGCCACCTTAATCGCCAAAACATATGCTTCGGATTTATATAACAGCGAAACTTCCCTGGATACCGTAAAACGGCAATTAGATGCCCTAAGCACCTACCTGTCGGCTACCATATGGATTATCAACCCCTCCGGGCGGATGGTGTTGGATTCTTCCTCACCGATAAACATAGAAAACGAAGTCGTAATCGAAAATTTTGACCCTACTGTAGTATCCGGCTCTTATTATACTATGGGAAATTTTTTCGGTTCCTTTAACGAGCAGATGCTCAGTGTATTTTCTCCTATTACTTCCAGTTTCAAGGTAAAAGGTTACGTTGTCATCCATACTCCTATGAATGCTATTCAGGCATCCTGCAACAGCCTTTTGAATATATCCTATATTATGCTGGTTATTCTGTTCCTGCTTTCCTTGATTATCCTGATTTTTTTCACGGAAATTGTTTATCTTCCTCTCAGAAAAATCACGGAAGCTACAGAGCAATATGCCAGCGGCAATATGCATTACGAATTCCAGATAGACAGTGAAGATGAAATCGGCTATCTGGCTGCCACTCTATCTTACATGGCAAGCGAAATTGCCCGTTCCGAAGATGACCAGAAAAAATTTGTCGCCAATGTTTCCCATGATTTCCGTTCTCCTCTGACTTCCATCAAAGGCTATCTGGAAGCCATGCTGGACGGCACAATCCCGCCTGAAATGCACGAAAAATATTTGAATATTGTATTAAATGAAACAGAGCGTCTGGCAAAGCTGACCAACGGTCTTCTTACCTTGAATAATATCAATACCAAAGGAATGCTTCTTGACAGAACCGATTTTGAATTGAACCAGATTATCCGCAACACAGCCGCTTCCTTTGAAGGCACTTGTAAACAAAAATCCATTGCTATTGAACTTGTGCTGACCGGCGACAATATTTATGTCAATGCAGATATGGGAAAAATCCAACAAGTTTTTTATAACCTTTTGGATAATGCCATCAAATTCAGCCACAATGATTCCCTTATAAAAATAGAAACCAGTGAGAAAAGCAACAAGGTTTATATTTCCGTCAAAGACAGCGGCATCGGAATTCCAAAGGATGATTTAAAACTAATATGGAACCGTTTTTACAAGTCGGATGCATCCCGCGGAAAAGACAAAAAGGGTACGGGGCTTGGCCTTTCCATTACAAAAGAAATCATTCATGCCCATGGCGAGCATATCAATGTCATCAGTACGGAAGGCGTTGGTTCCGAGTTTATTTTTTCCCTGCCCGTTTCCGATATCGACGATGAGGATTAGCAAAACATTAAGAAACACTAAGGCTGCAAAGAACACAGCCTAAGTGTTTCTAAATGTTTCAAAAAATGCCAAAAATACGGCATTTTTCATCCGGATTCACGTTGCCTCAAAAGACGCAGCCTAAGTGTTTCTATCCTTGGTGTTTAAGTAATCATCTACCATTTTTTTTACGCTTTCGTCCGAAAGGGGATAATGGAATTCGCGGATGATTCTTTCTGCGGTATAGCCCTTGTCCACCAGATGGCGGATGGCACCGCCGTATGCAAAATCTTTGGCAAAATTGGATAATGCTTCGTTAAAATAACTGTTCTCCATTCTCTTGTTTTTTCCTGACCTTTCTTTTCTGTATTACAATCCCTATCAATAACAGCACGGCTGCTGCCATAAGATTTCCAAAATCCTCAAAGAATATTTCTCCATATTTGTCCCCGAACCTTTGGAAGTCTCCCACCAGCCAATGGGTCAGATAATTTCCCGGAGCCGATAAAAAAGCAATCAAAGCCATTGCCAATACTGCATTTGCATGAAACAGCATGTTAGCTGCAACGCCGAGCCAGACAATGGCTATCCACAGCAAAGCAACCGGCAATCCCGTTCTCCAAAACCATAAACCGCCGATATTCATCAGATAATAAAGTACAATTTGTACGGTACCCACTAATACTACCGTACAGACACTTAAAACTGCCAGTGCCTTTACAAATCTGCGTTTTCCGGAAACCACAAACACATAGGCCGGGGCATAAGCGGTTACAATTCCTGCGGCGACAATATAAACCCAGGACAGCCTGCCTTCTACGGCCAAGTTTACAATAAAACAAGTTACAATAGCTATTACAGCCGCGGCCCCCATAATCCAATACAGCAGGCTTAACTTAGATTTCTTTAAAAATCTTTTAAACTCTTTTACATCCGGCGCCGTTTCCGCTGCCAGCGGCTGTTTCATCTGTTCCAGCACCGCTCTGCATCCTTCGCATCCCTTGATATGCTCTTCTATAGACTCGTTGGATGCCACGCTTGTCATATTGTCTATGTACATTGGAAGTAAATCCTTTACTGTATCGCATACTAATCTCTGTTCCATTCTTCTCTTCCTTTCATTAACTTCTGTTTGCCCCTGTAAAAGGTAACTCTTGCCCAATTTTCTGTTTTACCCATAATACTCCCGATTTCCGCAAAACTAAGCTCGCCAGCCAGCCGCAAATACATGACTTCTTTCGTGGACATATCCAAATGATGCAGCAGCCGGAACAATTCTACTTTTTCCACGTTGAGCAGATAATTATTCTCAATGGTATCGAACTCGCTGATTCCTTCCTCAATCTCCGCCACCGGAACTTCCCTATGACGCTTCTCCAGTTCCTTATACCAGAGCCTTTTTGCAATCTGACATAGCCACGCTGATATTTTGCATTCCCCCCGGAAGCGGTCAATCCCTTTCACCGCCTGATAAAAAGTTTCCTGTGTCAGTTCTTCCGCCAAATCGGCATTATGGGTTAAACAGAAGAGGTATTTGTACACTGCTGTCACATTTTCCTCATACATTTCCTTTACTCTCTGCTTATCCACCTTTTCACCTCCTCATATAGATAAGTGCAGCAAAAGCAGGATTCGTTACAAACAGAAATGAAATTATTTTACTTCCAATGCAGTCTATGCAGTTCTCCCTCCAGCTGCATATGGCAGAAATGATTCTGCCTCAGTGCCTCATACAATACCACCGCTACCGAATTAGACAAATTCAAAGACCTTATTTCATTTAACATCGGAATACGGATACAGGTTTCTTCATAATCCACCAATATCTCTTCCGGAATTCCCGCACTTTCTTTTCCGAACATAATATAATCATTTTCCCCAAACCTTGCATCCGAATACACCTTTTTAGCTTTAGTCGTGGCCATCCAGATTTTGGCTCCCGGATTTTTTTCCAGAAACTCCGTAAAATTGATATAACGCCTTACATCCAAATGCTCCCAGTAATCCATCCCAGCCCGTTTGATTTCCTTTTCGTTCATCCTAAAGCCCAACGGCTCTATCAAATGCAAAGATGTCCCTGTAGCCACACATGTCCTTCCGATATTCCCTGTATTTGCCGGTATTTCCGGCTGATGCAGCACAATATGCATATTTTTCTCCATTTCTGCGCGGCTTTGTTGCACAAATCCATATATGGATTTCAAGTTTGTGGATGCCGCGCAGACACAAACTTGGGATTGAAAATTTCCAATTTTCAATCTTCATCCCCCTGATATGGTAATCTTCCTCTCTTCTGTCTTGTCCATTTTTATTTCAAATATGTACAAAATCAGTTTACCGTCTATTTCCTTTATTGACAATACCTTTCCGCCGGCGGTAACAGTTCAGCCTTGTATGTTCCTCCTGCCCGTTTCAGTGCCCGGTCTCCATTTTGCCTATCTGTTTTTTTGCATTATTTTGGATGGTAGATGTTTCTTAACAAAAGATCCAGAAAATTCTAGGGTAAATCGCCCATGGATGG
>DNJW01000344.1:0-2716 GCA_003488965.1 Lachnospiraceae bacterium
ACGGTAGTCAAGGGTCTGCTTATGGAATATACAAGCAGCACAATTCGTAATTGGAAAATCAGAGTTTCGCAATTGACATATAAAATAATAGAAAGGAAGGAACAAAAATGGAATATGTAGAAAAAAAACGGCTGCTGTTTTTCGGACTGCCTTGGACATTTACCAAGTATACGGTGAGGGAAGAGGATGTGGTAATCAACAGCGGTCTGCTAAAGACTTACGAGAACAACTGCTATATGTATAAGATTCAGGATGTGGAACTTCAGGTATCTTTGGCGGAAAGAATATTCGGGCTGGGAACGGTAGTATGCTTTACCGGAGATACAACCCATCCCAGATTAGTGCTGGAGCGGATTAAGAATGCAAAGGAAATTAAAGATTACATATTAAAAGCGTCGGAAGAGGCGAGAAGAAAGAGAAGGACATTGAATACTTTGGACATCGGTTCCGACGGAATAGATGATGTGGATTTTGATTCCCACGAATAGAGAACCGGGCAAGGATGGGCTTTGACTTTCCTTGCCCGTGAAAAATGGAGGACTAATGATGAAGAAAGGGCAAATTAACATGAAAGTATTAAATAACCGGAAATACCTTGAGGGGGGGGGTATTTCTGATATTACTTTTTGTCCAGATTGGGATGGTTGCTTATTTTAATCTGACTGATATCCGTAATTCATTGGATTCGGATTTTGCCAGCACAATTTATCATTTTCAAGAAGTAATTAAGAATGGCACATTGAATTTGCAAGGGTGGAACCACACCACATCAATGGAGCTGGATGCTGCTTTTCTGTTTGCCATACCAATCTATTATCTGGTACATAATATATTCACTGCCGTAGGAATTTCGAATTTAATCTATGTTTCTTTGTATCTGGTTACTATAACTGGAATTTTAAGTTATGTAAAAGTAAACCAGAAATATATCCTTGCTGTACTGTGTCTTGTATTAACCCCATACTCGTTCGGAATGCTGGAATATTTTAATATGATGTTTTATGGAGGTTCCTGCTATTCGTTAAAAACATTGGTACCGCTGCTTTTTATATGGCTAGTTCTGTTATTGGAAAAGCAAAGTGTTTCACGCAGGGGCAGACTGGGAAAAGCGGCAGTATTGGCAATGTATCTCTTTTTTTTGTTTATCACATCTTTTTCAACTGGAATTTATGTCATGCTTTGCGGGATTTTCCCATTGGTATGCTGGATGCTGTTAAATGTCTGGAGAGCGGACAGATGGATGGAGCGGTATAATAAAGGGCAAATCGGGCTTTTTCTGGGAAGTTTTGCTGCGTTTGCAGGCGGATATCTGCTGCACCAGAAATATTACGGGCTTGCGTCAAGAACAAATATGAATCTGACAAAAATAGAAAATTATGCAATAAATTTCAGGGCTTGTGTCAGGGGGATATTTGATGTGTTTGGCGCTACCGTTTCAGAAGATATTCAGGTTTTGTCCGTAAAAGGAATCTGGTATTGTTTAAAAATAGTGTTTGTGGCAGTACTTGTCCTGGTCTGGATATATAATTTAATGCTGCTGTTTCGGAAAAATGGGCAGATGAACTTGAAGGGGTTTCTTGTGGTTTTGCCGCTTTTTAATTTCCTTGTATTGTTAATTTCCGATTCCCGGTATTCATCAAATCCAAATATAGAATACCGGTATTACCTGATTGGTGCAATTCCATTGATTTTGCTGTTGGGGATACAGCTGGATGAATGGAGTAAAGAATTTAATGTATTTCAGCAAAATACAGCGGATATCGTTCTGGCGGCGGTCCTATTGGGGCTGATGATAGGAAATAATAAGAATATTATAGATAATTGGGACAGGACTTCCTATGCTGTAAGGATGTGTGACTATTTCAAAACTTTGGATATAGAATCCGTATTTTTCGTAGATGACCCGGATACGACCCATATTTGCAGGGGAATTGATGCAAAACATAAATATGGTACTTTTATGTCTGATACACAGTCTTTGGAATCAGGCATCTGCAGCTATGTGGAGTCGGCACAGGGCAGTTTTTACGGCGGGAAAAATGCTGTGGCAGTTTTCATATATACTGTCCCGGAGGATTACATGCCTGCTCAAATAGCGGAGCATTATACCAAGGTGGGGACCGTGGAATGGTTTGATATTTATGTCAGCGATTCCGTCTGGTTTCCGTGATGCTTTCCGATTCTTTTAAAAGCCGTTCAAAAAGCAGTCCGGTGAAAATCCAGCAGGGAAGATAGTCCAGACGGATGACTTTTTTAATATTCCATCGGGAACGACCGTAATTCCAAGGGCAAAGGTCCCGGCGCATTAAAAGGGAGCCGGTGATAAATTCGCCGGTGAAGATAAGCAGGGCATAGAGCAATCCCCTTACAAGGAAGTGGCATTTTTTTGTTGCCCGGCATATGGGGGCAAGGAAGGCGGCCATGCCGTATATGGGAAACATCCAGACGGAAGTGTTTCCGTTTAAGGTAAATTCTCTCCGGCGGAAAGAATTTAAAGCGGTAAAAGTAATTTCTAGGCACCAGCCGAGAATACCGCAGTGAATGAAATTGTGCAATAATTTTCTCATAGGCATAGGATTTCCGTTTTTTTGCCGGAATATTCATATGATATAGGTGAAAATTAGACGGTCAGGAAATAAAAGGAGTTATGGAACATTATTTTAGGAGGAGAAATTCATTATTTTCATGCTTTGAAATTTATGGTATAGTGAAGGCC
>DNJW01000344.1:2998-7338 GCA_003488965.1 Lachnospiraceae bacterium
GAAACACTTGTAAATTGAATCTTGAGTAAAAAAGGTTGAGATTATGAAAAATTTACAGACTATATCGGATCGCATAGAAGAAATTATAATTTTGCGAAAGAAAACAATAACGAAATCAGTTTATTTGTTGTTCAGGACATTATAAAGAATAAGAAAACCGGGGTGGATGAAGATTTGCTGAATAAGGCGCTTCATCAATTGCAAGAGCAAGGAGTAAGGATTCTGCCGTTGGATATGGATGAAGGGTATAAGGCAGATATGGATGAACCTGATAAATTTATTCCGTCTGATGTAAATATTACCCAAGTTCCCACCAATGTGTCAAATATAATGGAGCGGTTGGAAAATAATGAATTTGATCTGACCCCGGCATTCCAAAGGAATGGCGGACTATGGGATGAGGAAAAACAGAGTCAGCTGATTGAATCATTAATGTTAAAAATACCGCTCCCTGCATTTTATTTTGATGCATCCAAAGAAGATGAATGGATTGTAATAGATGGTTTGCAGCGTCTTACAGCTTTCCAGAATTATCTGGTAGGCAATAAGCAGGAAGACGGATCAAGAAAAAAGAGTAATTTTAAAGGTATGCAGTATTTGACGGATTTTAATGGAAAAACTTTTGACGATTTGCCAAGACAATATATTAGACGGATTAAGGAGTCTTCGATTGTTGCGTATACTGTCATAAAAGGAACTCCGGATGAGGTTGTATTTAATATTTTCCAAAGGATTAATACAGGGGGAATTCAACTGAATGCACAAGAGATCAGGCAGGCGCTGTATTCGGGAAAAGGAACTGATTTGATCAAAGAACTGGCAGAACGGACAGAGTTTAAAGAAGCCACACAGTTTGCGGTAAAATCGAAACGGATGCTGGATCGTGAATATGCATTGCGGTTTCTGTCTTTTACTGAGTTGGATTATAAAAAAGAGTATAAAGGGAATATCGATAATTTCTTAATAAAGGGTCTAAAAAAAGCAAATAATTTTAATGAGAAAGATATCGCACGTGTCACAGAACGGTTTGTAAAAGTAATGAATGTATGTCAAGCTGTTTTTGGAAAATATGCTTTTAGAAAGTATGATAAAAATTTCCGGCGGGGACCGATTAATAAAGCGATTTTTGAAATATGGGCAATATGTTTTAGTGAATTGAATAATGAACAAATGGAAAAAATAAAGGAAGATAAGGATAAATTTGTAACTAAATTTGGGGAAATTCTTGCGAATGCTGACTTTTTGATTATGTTAAAAGCAGGTGATCAATATTCGCTTATAAAACGAGTTGATATATGCCGGCAATTTGTGAAGGAGTTTTTATGCTAAAAGGATTAGTTCTTGAAAATTTTAAATGTTTTGAAAAGATAAAGCTTGGGTTTTCTGCGGTGAATGTTTTAACAGGATTAAATGGAATGGGAAAGTCTACAGTTATGCAGAGCATTTTGCTGCTGGGACAGTCCCGCAATAGTATTATATCGGAGCAGGTACTGTCATTAAGAGGTAAATATGTAAATCTTGGTGTAGGACAGGATATTTTGTTTGAAAAAGCGGAGAAAGATGAAATTGGTATTGGAGTTTGGACGGAGAATACGGAGGAACAATATCTTTTTGAGTATCAGCCTGAAACAGATGTTTTACCTTTAAAAGGTATGGATAAAAATGTGAATAAAAATATATATGCAGCATGGGCAGACCGTTTATATTATCTATCAGCATACCGTATCGAACCCCAATTCCTTTATCATATTGAAAATGAAAAAGAAGTTTCTGAAAGATATTTTGCAAAAAACGGAGAGTTTTCTATCCAATATTTAAAATTGCATGGCGGAGATGAGGTGGCAAACCGTTCGATTTTGATTGGAAATAAAAACACAATTGCAGATCAGGCAAAGGCATGGCTGGACATGATTTCGCCGGGCATATCGCCGGTGATTACTGTTAATGCGTCTTCTAGGACAGCGGAACTGAAATATGAGTATATCGAAGGAAGAGAAAAAACTAATTCATATAAAAGTGTTAATGTGGGATTTGGTATTACCTATGTACTCCCGATAGTGGTTGCTCTGGTATCTGCAAAGCCAGAGGATATTGTTTTACTTGAAAATCCAGAAGCCCATATTCATCCGAAGGGGCAGAGAATGTTGGGTGAATTATTGGCGGCTGCAGGAGCAGGAGGCGTTCAGATTATTGTTGAGACTCACAGTGACCATGTACTGAATGGAATTCGTGTTGCTGTTAAGAAAGGAAGGTTAGAACCGGAAAATACTGGATTTTTCTATTTTTATAAAGATGTCAATGATTCTTATAAGCATAAAGTGGTATGTCCGGTGTTGGATGAAAATGGCCGATTAAATGAATGGCCAAAAGGCTTTTTTGATGAGTGGGATAATGCACTTTTGGAGCTATTGTAAGGTGGGTGGTTAAAATGATAGCTGTAATCAATGACGTTTCATTTCAATATCCATTTGCTACAAGAGAACTGGCAATGGAGTATATGCATAAATTTCTTGATGTCTGTAAACGGATAAAAAGAGAAGAGGTAACTAATATTCACGAAATAAAAGCAGGAGTTGTTGATACGCAGCAAGAAATAGGTCCTGATTTTAAATTGATTCAGCTTCTGCAAAATTTCCAGACAAGAGAGGAGAAAACATTTCTGCTTGGTTTGTTAACAAATCAAGGGACTTATTATGCGGAAGAAGGAAAGCTTTGTCGGATTGCAGAAAAGGAGTCGCTGGTGTGTGCATATGCGATAGACAATATACTGGTAAGTCTGCTGTCACATGTATCGTTTGAAACGCCAGTAGTAAAGAGTATTGTTGCAGACGAAGAAATTGATATAAGAAATCTTTCTAAAGATGAGCATATAAATTATTATAGAAAGGAACTAGGAATTAGAAGATATATTGCAAATGATAAAAAGCATAAATTTAATAGGGATAATCCTTATGGAAGAGGAAAAATCGGAAGCCGGATGGATTTACGTGATGAAGAAGCGCAGGATTTATTGAATAAGGCAATAGAAATAAAAGGGAGATTATATGCAAAGAAAAATGGTTATTATTATGCATTTCAAAATGAAAGGGATATAGATTATCATGGATATAGAGCAGATGATCTGGGAGATGATGTCAAATACCAATTAGATAAGGTATTTGCGTAAAGAAATGAGAACGTTTGAGATACATATATAAAAATTGAGTATAAACAAAGAATATATACAAAACCGCCCTGCCAGACAATGGCAGGGCAGAATATTTTTTCCTATTTTTCTTCTTTCGCCTTTTCCGCTTCTGCTGCTGTTTCCGCCTCATCAAAGGTGGTAACCTGCACAGGACCGGAGGTAGGCGTCCTATACATCGGGGTATCCTCTCCGAAAGCGGTGAAATAAACATAAGAGGATGTCATATTGATATTGGAGTAATTGCCCTCCGCTACGGTTTCGGCTGCGCTGCCGTCAAGATACATACGTTTCAGGGCAGGCTCGCTTTGAGAATTTTTCTGATAATAAATATAATCCCCATAAATATTGAATGTATCCACCCGGTCGTTGGTCAATACTTCTATGCTGTTTTCCGCAGGGAAAAAACGGCACAGACGGTAGTTTTCGGACACATCCATATAATAATAGTATCCGCCATAATAAATCGGGTTCCATACATCTTCTGTCAAAATAACAGAGGAGGAATGGTTTGCGGTATTCATGGCATATAGGTAGTGATTGTCCTGGGTACCGCTGTAATACAGCAGTCCGTCTACAATGCAGGCAGGATTTACGAGATAATCCGCCACCAGCACATCTTCCGATTTGTCAATTTTAATCTTATAAAGCTCGGTACCGTTCTGGTTGGAATTGTCAAAATTTTGATAAAAAAGATAATTGCCGCAAAGCTGGATAGTAATCGCATTGCCCCTTTTCAGGCACTGGGAGTCTTTTCCGTTCAATGTGGTGCGGAAAATTCCGTAATTACGCTGTACATAGCTTTCCCCCTTTTTGGCGCTGTCCATGTAGTAATACAGATAATGGGGGTCTGCATTGATGGAAATAACTTTGGAGGTACTGATTTTTTTCATATTTGTGCCGTCCGGCGACATGGAATAAAGACATCCGTCATCATAAAGATTGGAAAAATAAATGGCGTTACTGGATTCGCAGAAAAGACCGCCGTTGTTCAAATTGCCCGGTGTGTTGCCGGTAACATATCCTTCATTCATTTTCACCCTTTGGGATAATAACATTACTATCATGACCGTAATAAAAGTCAGTGCTCCTATCACGCTAAAGATTATTGTTTTTGTTCTGCGCTTCATCCTTTTCTCCATCTCTGCGCTGCTTT
>DNJW01000344.1:7659-9926 GCA_003488965.1 Lachnospiraceae bacterium
GATTGAAAATTTCTAATTTTCAATCTTATCATCCTTCATAAAAATATATTTTCAATTAGATTATACGACTTTATTCACTTGCTATCAAGAGGGTTTTGTTATAAGATAAAACTGAATATTTATATGGAAGGGAATGCAGATATGGATTTGACAGATTTAAGGGAACAGATTGATAATATTGACAAACAGATTGTCGAACTGTATGAGCAGAGGATGGATATTTCCAGACAGGTTGCGGAATATAAGATTGAGACCGGTAAAAAAGTTTTTGACAAAGAACGGGAAGAAGAAAAACTTAGAAAAGTAAAATCCTTGACGCATACGGAATTTAACAGCCTTGGGATAGAAGAACTTTTTGAGCAGATTATGTCCATGAGCAGGAAGCTCCAGTATAAGATGCTGACGGAAAAAGGAAGTATGGGACGGCTGCCTTTTATCGGTGTAGACAGCCTGGACAAAGAAAAAGCAAGAGTAGTTTTTCCGGGGGCGGAAGGCGCGTATACTCAGGCGGCAATGGAGCAGTATTTCGGGAAAGATGTAAACAGCTTTCATGTAGATACTTTCAGGGATGCCATGATTGCCATTGATGAAGGAAGCGCGGATTATGCGGTTTTGCCTATTGAAAATTCAACGGCCGGTATCGTGAATGAAATTTATGATATGCTGGTGGAATTTGAAAATTATATTGTGGGGGAACAGATTATTAAGATAGAGCATTGCCTGATGGCACTGCCCGGAACCTGGATAGAGGATATCCGGACAGTGTATTCCCATCCGCAGTCGCTGATGCAAAGCTCCAGATATTTGCAGGAGCATGCGTCATGGAAGCAGATTAGCATAAGCAATAATGCCTTTGCAGCCAGAAAGGTGGCGGAGGATAAGGATAAGACACAGGCGGCGATAGCCAGTGCCCATGCGGCGGAAACCTATGGGCTTGAAATACTGGAAAAGGGCGTGAACCGGTCCAGCACCAATTCGACCCGGTTTATTGTCGTGACAAACCGGAAAATATTTTTAAAAAGCGCAGGAAAGGTAAGTATCTGTTTTGAGGTGCCCCACGAGAGCGGTTCGCTGTACCATATGCTTTCCCATTTTATTTATAATAATTTAAATATGAATAAAATAGAAAGCCGTCCTTTGGAGGACAGAAACTGGGAGTACCGTTTCTTTATTGATTTTGACGGCAACCTGGCGGACAGTGCAGTGAAAAATGCGCTGCGGGGGCTGCGGGATGAAGCCAGAAATATGAGGATACTGGGCAACTACTAGGAGAGGGACATGCGGGAAGTGGAATTGATTGTATATAAGGAATTTGAGGATGGCGGACTGCTGGGAGATATGGTCTGGCTGATGGAAAATTACAGCAGGGAGGGAAAGGATGGAAATAAGACAAAAAAGCGTTCCCTTTTATACAGCTGTATACACCGGCTGCTGGAGATAGCAGGGCATCATGGGTTTTACGGGAATCTGTGGCATTGTTATCTGACCAATCTGCTGGTGAACAATGAAAACAGTTACAGCAGGGCATGCGAAATCCGCGGAGAAGTGGAAGGGACGATTAATCTGGCGGCATTGCATGATATTATTATATTTAAGGAATTATATGACTATGATTTCGGGGAAATGATGGACTGCCTGGGAGTCCGTGAATTTGAACTGGTGCTTCATTATGACAGCTGCGAGCAGGAAAGCAAGGTATACAATACCCGTATCTGCAAAAGAATCTGTGATTTGGCAGTGAGGTTTACCCAGAACCATTCCCCGGAAGAGATGAAAGCAACTTTAACGGAATTTTATAAAGAATACGGAGTCGGAAAATTCGGACTGCATAAGGCGTTCCGTATTGTACATGGCGATAAGGGGGCGGATATTGTCCCCATACTTAATATTGCCCATGTGCATCTGGATGATTTGGTGGGATATGAAATCCCGAAGCAGAAGCTGATCGAGAATACAGAAGCCTTTGTAGAGGGCAGGAAGGCGAATAACTGCCTGCTCTTCGGCGATGCCGGGACGGGGAAATCCTCCAGCATCAAAGCTATTGCCAATGCGTATTATGATAAGGGGCTTCGCATTATAGAGGTGTACAAGCATCAGTTTCAGGATTTGAACGATGTAATTGCACAAGTAAAAAACCGGAATTATAAGTTTATTATTTATATGGATGATTTGAGTTTTGAGGAATTTGAGATTGAGTATAAATATTTAAAGGCAATTATTGAGGGCGGGCTGGAGAAGAAACCGGAAAATGTGCTGATTTATGCCAC
>DNJW01000344.1:10196-10500 GCA_003488965.1 Lachnospiraceae bacterium
GGAAAATGTGCTGATTTATGCCACGTCAAATAGGCGTCATCTGGTCAAGGAAACCTTTGCGGACAAGGAAGGGCGCCGGGACCAGCTTCATGCCAGCGATACTGTGCAGGAAAAACTGTCTCTGGTATCCCGTTTCGGTGTGACCATTTTTTTCTGCGCTCCGGATAAGCGGCAGTTCCAGGAAATTGTCAGTACTTTAGCGGCAAGGCAGGGGATCCGGATGCCGGAGGATGAGCTTTTGCTGGAAGCGAATAAATGGGAGCTTTCCCATGGCGGGCTTTCCGGAAGGACAGCGCAGCAGTTT
>DNJW01000344.1:10778-11744 GCA_003488965.1 Lachnospiraceae bacterium
GACAGCGCAGCAGTTTATTGATTATTTATTGGGAAAAAGGGAAAGGCAGGGGATGGAATGAAAACATTTGCAGCGATTGATGTAGGGTCTTTTGAACTGTCCATGAAGATATTTGAAATATCTTCCAAGTCAGGTATGCGGGAGATTGACCATATCAGGCACCGGATTGACCTGGGGACGGAAACCTATGCCAGCGGGAAAATGGCGCGGGAGAGAGTGGACGAATTATGCCGGTATCTTGGCGAGTATACGAAAATTATGAAGGAATATAAAGTGTCGGAATACAGGGCTTACGGCACAAGCGCTGTCCGCGAGACGGAAAATACGATTATTATTTTAGACCAGATACGTCAGCGTACGGGCATCAGGATGGGGGTTTTGAGCAACTCGGAACAGCGTTTTTTGGATTATAAGGCTATTGCATTTAAGGGAGAAGCCTTTAACAAATTTATCGAAAAGGGAACGGCGATTGTGGATATCGGAGGCGGGAGCATCCAGATTTCCTTATTTGACAAAGATAAGCTGATGTCTACCCAGAACATGCGCCTTGGAGTGCTTAGGCTGAAGGAGATACTGAGCCATCTGAACGTGGGAAAGGCCCAGTACGAGGCACTGATTACGGAGATGGTCAATTCCCAGCTTTCCGTGTTTAAGAAGCTGTATCTGAAGGATAAGCAGATTGACAATCTGATTATTGTAGACGATTATATTAATGCGCTTGTTCAGAAAAAATTTTTCTCGGAAAAGGTAGGGGAACATATCGAGGTCAAATCTTTCCAGAAGCTGATGAAGACAGCAAGCGAAAAGACACCGCAGGAACTGACGGGAATCTTCGATATGCCTCAGGAAAGCATTGAAATGCTTTACATATCCTATATTTTGCTAAAAAGAATTATTGAGGTGATGGATGTGGAAATGCTCTGGGCGCCGGGTGTGACTCTATGCGACGGCATTGCATATGAATAT
>DNJW01000344.1:12011-12263 GCA_003488965.1 Lachnospiraceae bacterium
GACGGCATTGCATATGAATATGCGCAGGATAATAAGATTATATTGCCGGAGCATGATTTTGAACAAGATATCATCGCTTGTGCCCAGAATATCAGCAAACGTTATATGGGAAGCAAAAAGCGGGGGGAGACCTTGGAGAAAATTGCCTTGACGATTTTCGACAGCATGAAAAAGGTACACGGCCTTGGACAGCGGGAACGGCTTCTGCTGCGGCTTGCCACATTGCTGCATGACTGCGGCAAATATATCAGT
>DNJW01000344.1:12638-13168 GCA_003488965.1 Lachnospiraceae bacterium
AGATTGTGGCCAATGTGGTGAAATTCAACCATGAAGAATTCGAATATTACGATGTGTTAAAAGCAACTACGCTGGATAGGGAATCTTATTTAAAGATAGCCAAGCTGACGGCTATCCTGCGGGTTGCCAATGGGCTGGACCGGAGCCACAAGCAGAAATTCAAGGATGTAAAGACTGTGCTGAAGGACGATATACTGACGATTACAGTGGAGACAAACGAGGATATTACCCTTGAAAGAGGCATGTTCAGCCATAGAGCGGATTTTTTTGAAGAGGTTTATAGCGTAAAACCGGTAATTAAGCAGAAAAGGAATTCATAATGGAGGAAAAGAGAAGATATGAACGGAAAGGAAATAGAAAAAAAGAACGGGGAAATTACATTTTCAGACCCCCAATATTATACCAACCGTGAATTGAGCTGGATTTTATTTAATAAAAGGGTACTCAGCGAGGCCAGGGATAAGCAGATTCCTCTTTTTGAAAGATTGAAGTTTTTAAGTATTACGGCCTCTAATCTGGATGAATTTTTT
>DNJW01000344.1:13418-18491 GCA_003488965.1 Lachnospiraceae bacterium
GCCTCTAATCTGGATGAATTTTTTATGGTAAGGGTAGCTTCCTTAAAGGATATGGTCAATGCAGGCTATACGAAGCCGGATATTGCGGGATGGACGCCGTCGGAACAGTTGAAACAGCTTAACGATGCGACCCATGAGCTGGTGAATCTGCAGTATAGTACATACAACAGGTCGCTGCTGCCGCTGCTGCAGGCAAACGGGCTGCATCTGGTAGAGCATCATGAGGAGCTGACCGCAAGGGAAGCGGAGTATGCGGACAAATATTTTGAAGAAAACGTATACCCGGTTTTAACGCCTATGGCAGTGGACTCTTCCCGGCCTTTTCCTTTGATTAGGAATAAGTCTCTGAATATAGGCGCCCTAGTAAGGAAAAAGGAAGGGAAAACAGCTAAGGAAAGCAAAATAGCAAAAGAAGGAAAAGCAGTAAAGGAAGGGAAGGCCGCAAAAGAAGGAAAAACGGAACTGGAATTTGCCACCGTCCAGGTACCCAGCGTTCTGCCTAGAATTGTATCCCTTCCTTCGGAAAAAGAAGGGGAAAAGACTGTTATTTTATTGGAAGAGATTATTGAAAGAAATATTGATAAGCTGTTTCTGAATTATCATATTGTCTGCACCAGTCCTTTCCGTATTATGCGCAATGCGGATTTGACCATAGAAGAGGATGAAGCGGAGGATTTATTAAAGGAGATTGAGAAACAGCTGAAAAAACGGCAGTGGGGGCAGGCAATCCGCTTGGAGGTGGAAAGCGGCATCGATAAACGGCTGTTAAAAATTATCAGAGATGATCTATCCATAGAGGAAGAAAATATTTATCAGATTGACGGGCCTTTGGATTTGACCTTTTTAATGAAGATGTATGGACTGGAAGGGTTTGACCATTTGAAAGAATCCAGCTATCTGCCTCCGCAGCCGGTGCCGGGACTTTCCGAGGATTACAATATTTTTGACGAAATCAGGAAAGGGGATATTCTTCTGCATCATCCATACCAGAGTTTTGCCCCGGTGGTTGATTTTATAAAGACAGCGGCAAAGGACCCGGATGTGCTTGCCATTAAGCAGACATTGTACCGTGTCAGCGGCAACTCCCCGATTATTGCAGCCTTGGCACTGGCGGCGGAAAACGGGAAACAGGTATCGGTCCTGGTAGAACTGAAAGCACGTTTTGACGAGGAAAATAATATTGTCTGGGCAAAAATGCTGGAGAAGGCAGGCTGCCATGTGATTTATGGACTGGTCGGGCTGAAAACCCACAGCAAGATTACGCTGGTGGTGAGAAGGGAAGAAGACGGAATCCGCCGTTATGTCCATCTGGGAACCGGCAATTATAACGATGCTACGGCAAAGCTTTATACGGATGTGGGCATGTTTACCTGCAGCAGGCCTATAGGGGAAGATGCCACGGCAGTATTCAACATGCTTTCCGGTTATTCGGAACCCAGAGGGTGGAACAAACTGTCCCTGGCGCCGCTTTGGCTGAAGGACAGATTCCTTTATATGATAGACAGGGAGAAAAAACATGCCGAGTCCGGCCGGCCGGCACATATTATTGCAAAAATGAATTCCTTGTGCGATAAGGATATTATTGAGGCATTGTATGCAGCCAGCACGGCAGGCGTAAAGATAGAGCTGATTATCAGAGGAATATGCTGCCTGAAGGTAGGCATCCCCGGCGTCAGCGAAAATATCAGCGTACGTTCCATCATAGGCAATTTTTTGGAACACAGCAGGATTTTCTATTTTGAAAACGACGGTTCGCCGGAGATTTTCTGTGCCAGTGCGGACTGGATGCCGCGCAATCTGGAACGCCGGGTGGAAATACTTTTCCCGGTGGAAGAGCCGGTCCTGAGAAAGAAGCTGATGCATATTCTGGAAGGGGAATTAAAGGATACGGTGAAAGCCCATGTGCTGAAACCGGACGGAACTTATGACAAGGTGGACAGAAGGGGAAAAGCTGTCTATAACTCCCAGCTGGAGTTTTCGCTGGAAGCGAAGGCGGAGGCGAAGCAAAGCAAAGAGGCGGTTAATGACCGCGTGTTTATACCGGAGATGCATCATGAATAGAGAGCAGAGGAAAGAAAATAAGCAAGGGACAGCAGGGCGTGTGATTCTTGCTTCCGCATCGCCAAGGAGAAAAGAACTGCTGGCCCAGATCGGTATAGCGTATGAGGTGGTGCCAAGCCGGGCGGAGGAAAAGACAGAAAAGAAATTGCCGGAAGAGATTGTGCAGGAACTGTCGGCACAGAAGGCATCGGAGGTCTGTGCCAGACTGGAGGAACAGGGAGAGGATGGCTATACCGTAATCGGTGCGGATACGGTGGTGTCTTTTCAGGGAGAGGTCATGGGAAAGCCAAAAGATGCGGAGGATGCCTGCCGGATGCTGCGTATCCTGCAGGGGAACACCCATCAGGTATATACGGGCGTGACGCTTTGCCAAAAATCTCAGGGACATCCTGCAAGGTTTTGCACATTCTATGAGAAGACGGATGTATCCATGTATTCTATGTCGGCAGAGGAGATAGAAGCTTACGTGGCGACAGGGGAACCGATGGACAAAGCGGGAGCATATGCGGTACAAGGCAGATGCGCGGCGTATATCAGAGGCGTTTGCGGAGATTATAATAATGTGGTAGGTCTGCCGGTAGGAAGGCTTTATCAGGAAATGAAGAGGAAGCTGTAATAAGAAACAGAATGGAGGAAAATAATGATTCGATTGGTAGCAAGCGATATTGACGGTACATTAATTAAAGATTCTACTCCCGATTTATATCCCGAAATGGCAGAGGCGATTAAAAAAATGGCGCAGCGCAATATCCTGTTCTGTGCTGCCAGCGGAAGGCAGTATAACAGCGTAAGGAATGTGTTCCGGGATGTGGAGGAGGAAATTGTATTTATTGCGGATAACGGGGCACAGATCCGGTATAAAGAAAAGGATATCCGGCTAAGTCCGATGAAAAAAGAATATGCGGAAGCGATTATCCGCCAGCTGCGGGAATATGATTCTGCTTGTGAGATTGTGGCTTCCACCCCGGACGGCTGTCTGCTGGAAACAAGAAACAAGGCGTTTTTGGATTTGATGACCTATGGCTACCGGAATAAATTTACTCTGGTAAAGGATGTGCTGGAAGAGAATGCCAAAATCATTAAGATTGCTATATACCAGAAGGACAGCATCCGTGAACTGGGAGAAGAAATACTGATTCCCCAATGGAAGGATAAAGTCAAGGTATGTATGGCGGGAGAAGAATGGGTAGATTTTATGGATTTGTCCGTTGATAAGGGAAAAGCGCTTGCTTTCATACAGGAATACTTTCAGATATCCAAAGAGGAAACCATGGCCTTTGGAGATAATAATAATGACATTGGCATGATGGAGGCAGCAGGAGAAAGCTATGCGGTGGAGAATGCCAGAGAGGAGGTAAAAGCTGCTGCAAAGCATATCTGTCCTTCTTATCTGGAAAAAGGAGTATACAGAGTGGTAAAGGACTTGATTCTTGCGTAAGGATAGGATATAGTGAAAGTAATAGATCAGATAGGAAAAGGAATGAGGTGTATTTTTTTAATTATATAAAATGGGAGGATGATTAGATGCAGGAATATGATGATGCAGTTTTAACATGTTTTTTGAAAAAACAAGGCCAGCTTTTTCCGGAAGATGTGGCGGAAAGCCCGGAAGAAGCGGAAGCGTTTTTAGAGGACTGCATGGCTGTCGTGGTCGGGTCGGTAAGGGAAGTATGGGAATACTTTGAAGAAGCCGGCATTGACATGGAAGGAGCGGACGAGGAAGAAATACTGGGGGCAGATGAAGTATTTGAAATCGGCGACGGAAGATATCTGATAGTGGAGGGATGACCTCCACTATTTTTTTGTGCAATCTGCCAAGCAAAATTTGGGGCAGGTCTTTTGACACCTGATATTATAAAACAGTAACCAGCAGATATAGTAAAGTATAAATTAGTAAATCATAATTGACTAAAAATATAGGGGCATGATATAGTATAGTCAATACAGAATGGAGGCAGGGGTATGTTTATCGGGAGAGAGCGTGAATTAGCGTCACTTAATAAATTATATATATCTGACAAATTTGAGTTTGCTGTTATTTATGGCCGGCGCCGTGTGGGAAAAACTGCGCTTATTAATCAATTTATCAGTGGTAAAAAAGCAATTTATTTTATGGGTATAGAGAGTAACGAAAAACAGAATCTGGAAAATTTCAGCAGGAATATTATGGAATTCGGCATAGGCATTCAGGCTGAAACAGCTTTTATTTCGTTTCAGGCGGCATTGGAATATGTTTTTAAGCTGGCGGAAAAAGAGCGCTTGATTTTAGCAATTGATGAATATCCGTATGTGGCCCGTTCTTCCAAGAGTCTTGCTTCTACGTTGCAGTTTTTAATTGATAAGAACAGAGACCGTTCGAAATTGCTATTAATTCTTTGCGGCTCTTCGATGTCTTATATGGAAGACCATGTACTGGCATATAAAGCGCCGCTTTATGGCAGACAGACATCTCAGATGAAAATATTGCCTTTTGATTTTGCGGATACATGCCGGTGTTTTAAAAACTTTTCCGGCGAAGATAAGGCGATGATTTACGGAATGATGGGAGGAACACCGCAGTATTTATTGCAAATGAATGAATGCTTAAGTATTGAGGATAATATTAAGAATATTTTTCTGAATCCAACCTCTTCACTCTTCGAAGAGCCAGAAAATTTGCTGAAGCAGGAGGTGCGGGAACCGGCGCTTTATAATGCCATTATTACCGCTATTGCAACCGGCGCTTCCCGTATGGCGGAAATTTCTACAAAAGTTGGCGAAAATACCAGTGTTTGTGCTATCTATTTAAAAAATTTAATGGCGTTGGGGCTTGTCCGAAAGGAAACACCTTATGGTGAAAAAGTATCCCGAAAGTCGATTTATGCTATTGATGATAACATGTTCCGGTTCTGGTATCGGTTTGTGCTGGAGAACAATTCGCTGATCGCCCGCGGAGCCGCTGATCTGGTCTATCAGCGCATTGCGCCGCAGCTCGACCACTACATGGGCAAGGTGTTTGAAGAGATATGTAAG
>DNJW01000344.1:18706-18851 GCA_003488965.1 Lachnospiraceae bacterium
GTTCCGGTTCTGGTATCGGTTTGTATCGGAGAATCATTCAATTATTAGTCTCGGAGCTGCTGATTTGGCTTATAAACGGATGGAGCCATGTTTGTCTGATTATATGGGGAAAGTATTTGAAGAGATATGTAAGCAGTATCTTTGG
>DNJW01000344.1:19176-19342 GCA_003488965.1 Lachnospiraceae bacterium
ATGTAAGCAGTATCTTTGGAAGCTGTTACTAAGCGGTGAGTCTCCTGTGGAATTCAAAGAATTGGGACGTTGGTGGGGAACGGACCCGTCCACTCATAGCCAGGCAGAAATTGACATTATGGGCGAACAAGATAAGGATACGGCATTGTTTGGCGAGTGCAAATGG
>DNJW01000344.1:19646-21723 GCA_003488965.1 Lachnospiraceae bacterium
GTTTGGCGAGTGCAAATGGACAAATGAAAAAGTAGATGTAAGCGTTTTGGAAACGCTGATAAAGCGGAGCCAGATATTTCGTTATAGTAAAACACAGCTGTACTTGTTTGCAAAAAATGGATTTACGAAAGGGTGTACAGAGACCGCTGATAGAATGGGAAACGTTACACTAGTTCCGTATAAAAATCTTTTAAAGAAAATTACAGAATGACAAGTTATGTGCAACGGCGGCAAAACTTGTCAGAAAATTACCCTACAAAGATTATGGCTCAGGTTTCTATGACAAAGGAACATTTTTCCTTCACATGGAATGTGCTGAAATATTGGTTTTCCATAGGAATCCATTTTTCCATAAAGTTTTTCAGCATTTCCTCCCCGTTCCGAGTGCGTATCCGTTCTATCTGCCGTTCGTAGGAACAGGTAAGAAAGACGGAATAGTCATAGAGAGGAAGCAGTTTAGGATGCATGCAATAGGAGCCTTCGATAACCGTGAGCGGTTTGGAAGGCTGATAGACAGTGCTGCAATAATCCATAATCCCACAGCAGAAGCGGCGGAAGGATACGCCGGAGCCATTTTGCAGCGGGGCCATAACCTCTTCGGCAAAGCGCTCATAATGGATATTTCCTCCGGGCTGCGCCAGCCGGGAGGGTGTGCGGAGTCCTAGGGGCAGAAAAAAATCGTCCATATGGATAATATTGCAGTCAAAATAAGCGGCAAACAGGCTGCTTAAAGTTGTTTTCCCGGAAGCGCAGTTTCCCTCAATGGCAATGATTAGAGGGGACTTTTCCTGCATATGACGGTTTATTGTGCGGATAAGCTGTAAAAATCCGGCATGGCTTTCGGTCACAACCCGGTAGGCAGGATGATACGCCGTGCGGTAAGTACTGCTGTGGCTGACGGCAGGATATCCCTTTTCTTTGTATTCTTTTAGAAAATTATCTGCCTGGGGAAAATACAAAGGAAGACAGTCCAGATGACGGATAAACCTTTCCCTGCTGCCTTTAATCTGGTTGGCAGTCTGGCAGAACATGGTGTTGAGAAGAGGGAGTTCCTTCCGGCTTAAAGAATTCAGATAAACCCGTACGAGCCGGTTTCCGATAGGCTCGGCAAGAAAGGCAGAAGAAGAATGGGGTATGCTTTCCCATTCTTCCACAAGCCTTTTCATGCTGTCTTCTTCATTGGAAATCATATGTTCTGGTCCCAATTCATTCTGATAAAGAAGTTTTGCCCCATCTGCAGCCTCCATCAGAGGATATTTAGTTAAGTGAGTCTGGACGAGCTGGTGAATAGTGTTCATATCCGATTACATGTGCTTTCTGTAAGGCGATGATGATAACAGGTACTAAAATCAGGTGGCAGATGATGCCCGGCACCGCATTGAGAAAAGCGCCGGCAAGAAATGCCTGAAAGGAAAACTGTGCCTGGCTGACTCCCGCGATAACGGTCATGGCAATCCCCCAGACAATGCGTCCGGTCAGCATAGAACCGATAAGGGAAATATAAATGCCGGAAATTGTCTTGGGCAGTTTTTTATAAAGGATGCCGGTTGCCGTGCCGTAGGCTGCCAGTTCGAACGCCATCGCTATTCCCGTAGGAAAGACGGGAGGCATGCCAAACAGCATAAACCGGAGCAGCGGTGCAATAAATCCTATCACAAGCCCATAAGGCCAGCCGCAGATAAAGCCGCAGATTAATACAGGAATATGCATAGGCGACAGTGCGCTTCCAATCTGGGGAATCTGTCCCGTCAAAAAGGGAAGCACCATACAAAGGGCAAGACAAAGGGCTGCATTGACTACATTTTTTACATTTTCGTTTTTCATAATTGACAATCCTTTCATACTTTTTTGTTTGTCTTTATGGCACTGACATAAAAATACCATAAAGAAATTATCCTTTTTCAAAAGGAGTTCCCTGAAAAAGAGGTAATACCTTCATGGTATTGATACATGCCTGAAAAATAAACTTAAAGTATTAAAATAACAATCTTCAGATTGTCCAGTAAAGACAGTATAAAATGAAAGGGGGAGATTGTCAAGAGCTTTTCTGCCCGATCAGCGGTGAGGAATGAATCTC
>DNJW01000039.1:0-644 GCA_003488965.1 Lachnospiraceae bacterium
TTCCATGGTGAACAAGATGCCGGGATATGAGGTGGACAAGTATGCTAATCTGAGAGTCGGATATACATATATGTTCGGTCATTCCGGTAAAAAGCTTTTGTTTATGGGTCAGGATTTTGCGCAGGAAAGGGAATGGAGTGAGGAAAGAGAGCTGGATTGGTTTCTTTTGGGAAGACCGCTCAATAAGGGTATGCATGAATACGTAAAAGAGCTTTTGAAATTATATAGAAAATATCCTTGTTTATATGAGATTGACAATGAATGGGATGGCTTTGAATGGCTGAATGCAGATGACAAGGAACGCAGTACCTATAGTTTTTATAGGAAGGCGGCAAACGGGAAGAATAATTTATTGTTTGTATTGAATATGACCCCTATGATGTGGGAGGATTATAAGGTAGGAGTACCGAAAAAGAAGAAATATAAATTATTGCTGAATAGTGATGAAGAACGGTTCGGCGGGAACGGACATATGATTCCTGCAGAGATTAATGCGGTAAAGGAAGAGGAACAGGTAAATTATAAGGATTACAGTATTACCTTTGACTTGGCTCCTTATGCGGCAGCCGTTTTCGTCTTTTAAAGGTTAAGTAAACAAAATAATATGCCGAAATAAAGGGTGAACACAAAGGTGTTTATCCTTT
>DNJW01000039.1:893-6086 GCA_003488965.1 Lachnospiraceae bacterium
AAAGGTGTTTATCCTTTATTTTTTGACACCAGAATCTTGATAGGAAATGGAGAAAATATGAATATTCATTTTGATAATAACCGGACTGAAAAGGAAACAGGAAATATAGGAGCTGCAATTGCGCATTCCAGTGCAGGGAGGGCTGCAGCAGCATATAGCGGCCATAGTACACATGTGAAAGAGACAGGGAATAAAGAAATTTTTGTATTGGATATTTCCGGAACGGCAATGAATAACAATGCTTATGGAAAGACTGGAAAAACGGCAGAAGATATTATGCAGGATGCCAGCCAGGTGGATGTTGTTACGCAGAGAAATTACATGGCAGTAATGTCCAATACCATGTCCGATGAAGATTTTGCAAAGCTTCAAGAGGAAGGCCATCATCCGGGAAGCACGGAAATCGGTACGGTTGTTACAATTGTGGATGAGATTAAAGCGGCTTTAGTCAAGGGAGGCAATAATATCATAGGTTATACGGATGACCTGGATGTGGATACTTTGACAGAGATTACGGGGAGTGCCGCAATGGCGGAAAAGATAGTGAAGCAGTTTGCAGAGCATGATATTCCTGTTACAGAGGAAAATGTAAAGGATGTATTGAATGCATATGCTACTACGGAAAAGATTGAGCAGCCTGATGACGGTGCGATAAAATATATGGTCCAGAACGGTATGGAACCTACAGCAGATAATATTTATAAGGCACAGTACAGCGCCGCTGCAGATGCCAATAAACAAGGCAGAGGATATTACCAGGATGAGGGCGGTTATTATGCGAAAAAGGCCGAAGAATATAACTGGGAACAGCTGAAACCCCAAATGGAAAAAATAATTGAAAATGCAGGACTAGAGGTTTCGGAAGAAACTTTGGCCGATGCAAGATGGCTGCTGGAAAAGGGGATGCCGCTTACAGAGGAGGGGCTGAATACATTATATAATCTAAAAAATATGAAAATCCCGGATACAGCGGAGCAGATAATATCTGCTGCAGCCGCAGCAATTGCGGACGGAAAAAGCGCCGGTTCGGCGAATTTTGCAGATGACAGGACGGCGGCGGAGAAAGCGGCAGAATATATGGAAGATGTCAGTTACATCAGCGATGAGGCGGTGAATGCGGTAACAGCAGAGGGAAAGAAACTGAATATCCGCAATTTAAGGATGGAACAGATACAAATTGACATGAATATGAGCCTGAAAGCGGAATCTTATGCCGTAAATTTCAGGGGCAGACGCCTGATGGAAGAAGTAAGGCTTCAGATGACAGTGGAAGCTAATATCCGTTTGATAAAAAGCGGATTTTCTTTGGATACTGCGGAACTTGAAGAACTGGTAGATGCTTTGAAAGAAGCGCAAAAACAAGCGGAAGAACTGCTTTTTGGCAAGACAGAACAAGGGCAGGCAGGGAATGCTTCCGGCGTTTTAAAGAATACATTAACAGTTGTAAAAGGGTTAGGCGGAATGCCGGCGGCATTGGTCGGCAGATTTGCTTTTCAGGGAAGAACGCAGATAACGGTATCCTCTTCGGGCGTTTATCCCGGAAAATTTACGTTGGAAAATGCCTATAAGGAAGGAGCAGCCTTACAAAACTCCTATGAGAAAGCAGGAGAAACTTATGAGGCTTTAATGACTGCACCAAGAGCAGATTTGGGGGATTCTATAAAAAAAGCTTTCCGGAATGTGGATGACATTTTGAAGGATATGAATCTGGAAACATCGGATGCGAACAGACGGGCGGTGAGAATTCTGGGTTATAACCGTATGGCCGTTTCCCCGGAAAATATCAGCGCAGTAAAATCGGCGGACGGCTCCATTCAAAGGGTATTAAATAAGATGACGCCGGCAGCGGTAATGGAGATGATACGGGAAGGCAAAAACCCTCTTTCCATGGATATGCAGGAACTGGAAACATATCTGGATAACAGGAAGAGGAGCCCTCAGGAGGATATTGAAAAATACAGCGAATATCTATATAAGCTGGAGAAAAACCATTCGGTTACTGAACAGGAGAGGGATGCTTATATTGGTATTTACCGCCTTTTCAGGCAGTTGGAAAAAACAGACGGAGCGGCAATCGGAACATTGATAAACCAAGGAATGGAGCCTACGGTACGGAATCTGCTTTCTGCCATGAGAAGCAATAAGAAACACGGCATGGATAGGAAGGTTGATGATAGTTTCGGAGGTGTAGTATCTTCTTATTCCGGAAAAGGAATATCTGAACAGATAGAAGGCGGTTATTATAAAAAACTGGCTGCAGATATTTTTGATTCCCTGGACGGAGGAAAGATGAATGCTGTGCCGTCTAATGGTGATATTGCTTTGGAAAAGATGGCAGATACGCTGAAGAGTACGGAGTCCAGTATAGAAACAGACCGGCAGTATGTCAAAGAGCAAGCCGGTGAAATAAGGGAAGCAATGATAGCGGAGGATACCGTTATTAAAGAACTTCTTGACTTTAAACAGCCGGTAACAGCGGATAATCTCATGGCAGCAGGATTATTTATGAGAGAGCGCGGGAAAGCGGCAGGACGTTTGCATGAGCTGGCGGAGGAGAGCGGAAACAAACAGGATTTAGAAGATGCCGTTGCAAATCTTTATGAAGCCATGACCGACGAAGAACCGATGCAGGAGGCTTACGGAAGACTGGAGCAGGTTTATGCAGAGATTTTGGAAAATACAGTATATGGGAAAAACGATGTAGAAAAACTAAATATAAAGGAAATCAGAAGCTTGTACAAACAAGTATCTTTCAGCGCAAATATGGCCAAAGAAGAGAATTACGAAGTGCCGGCCAAAATCGGCGGGGAAATTACTTCTATTAATCTGAAAATTATTCATGGACGGGCGGAAAGCGGAAAGGTAATGCTGTCTATGGACACAGCGGTTTATGGAAAAGCAGCTGCACAGTTTAATATTTCTGTCAATAGTTTGGGGATGCATCATCTATCCGGATATGTTGCCTGCAAAAATAAGGACGCATTGGAAATGCTGGAAAAAACAGGAGAAGGGTTAAGAAAAGCACTGGAACAGTCCGATATAAAAATTATAAGTTTAAGTTTTATATATAATAGCGGACTGGATTTGCCAGCAACGTCCAAAGCAGCCGTACAAACAAAGGAAGCGATAGCTGGCAGCAGCGGAAAACAAGAAGTATCCACGAAGAAATTATATGAGACGGCAAAAATATTTATTGGATATATACAGAAAGGTGAAGGGATAAGAATATGAAAATAAGTTATAATGCACCGGCAATGATAGCGCATAACGCATTGACAAGAAATGATAACAGACTGACGGAATCCTTAAAAAGATTGTCTTCCGGATTAAAAGTTGTGGAAGCTAAGGACAATCCGGCAGGAATGGCTATGGGAAAAAGGATGAAAGCCCAGTTAAAAGGACTTTCTGTTGCAACACAGAACAGCAGTGATGCTGTTTCTGCAATTGAAATAGCGGACGGTGCACTTTCGGAAATCCATGATATTCTCCAAAGGATGAATGAGCTGGCTGTTCAGGCCAGTACGGATTCCGTGGGCGAGCACGGCAGATCGGCAATTGAAGAAGAAATTATCCAGCTGAAAAGTGAGATAACCCGTATTGCAGATACTACCGATTTTAACGGGGAAAAACTGCTGAACGGCAGTTTTGATTTGAAAGGCTATACTACAGATAATAATCTGCAAGTAGGATTTGTTTCTGATCAAGTTACGACAGGAACATATAAAATCCAGTCAATTACCGGCCTTGTATTTGATGCGGATAATAAGCTGGATCCAGATCCTACAAACATCACGTTTACTCCGGATCCTACAGCTGCCGCTCCGGATCTGCAGTTCCCCCCCCAGTCATCAGTAACAAAGGTAACTGGCAATACGATAACGATTACCAGTGCCAGCGATCCGGATTTTGAAATGAATCTCAAAGTAGTAGTCCCGGCGCCTCCTGCCGTTCCTCCGGCTACCAGCTTTAACAACGTGGATGTGACTGTAACGGGAATCGGTCCCATGACGATGCAGATTGGATCCAATGAAGGTGAGGTATTGGATATCCGTATCCCGACGATTTCTTTAGAACGGATGGGAATCGAAGAGCTAACAATGGCGGAACGGGAAGATGCGGTAGCAGCATTAAACAGTGTGAAAGAAGCCATCAGTTATGTGTCTGCAGCAAGAAGCGGTTTGGGTGCATATCAGAACCGTTTGGAACACTGCATCAGCAATCTGGATACTATCAGTGAAAATATGACTGCTGCATATTCCAGAATTATGGATGCGGATATGGCGGAAGAAATGACAGAGTATACTACTGTCCAGGTAATATCCCAGGCGAGCATGTCTATGCTGGCGCAGGCAAATGAAAGACCGGCACAAGTGCTTCAGCTATTACAGTAAAAATAATGGGAAAGGTCTAATACATGACAAAGGAATTAAAACAAGAATATACGCGTAGGATTACGCAGGCAAATAAGACTCAGCTTATTACCATTTTATATGAAATGATGATGTTCTATATTGATGAAGCAAAAGAAGCGCATGAAAAAGAAGACCGCATGGGTTTCCGCGAAGGTATCAGAAAAGCAAGAGGCTGTATCAATGAGCTTTTGGCATCTCTTAATTTTGAGTATGAATTAGCTATGAATTTCCTGCAATTATACTTATATGTAAACAGAGAGCTGGCTAGGGCTGAGGTCCGGAATGCCGAGGAGCCGCTGAACAATGCAAACAAAGTGATCAATGGTTTGCATAAGGCATACATGCAACTGGAAGATATGGATGATTCCGGACCAGTTATGGAAAATGCGCAGACTGTATATGCGGGTCTTACGTATGGAAAAAATAATTTAAACGAAAATCTAACCGATCAAGGCATTAACCGGGGATTTCGAGTTTAACTCTTCTTCAGGCAGCAAATTAACTTTTGCTGCCTGTTCTAATAAGAATTTATACCGTTTTAGAACAGAATTGACTTCATAAATATAGCAGTCGATTAAATCAGGCTCTGTTACGCTGTCAAAACCGGCATAAGCGTCTTCCAGAGCGCGGCGGGTTTTATCCAAGTCTGCCAGAATGCTATTCATCTGTAATTCTTTTTCATTCATAGTCTGATGGTTATAAATTGTCTGCCTGAAACAAATTTTCATGCTTACCCCCATTTCTGCGCTGCTTTATGGCGCATCTCAAGTTTGTGGATGCA
>DNJW01000039.1:6429-12141 GCA_003488965.1 Lachnospiraceae bacterium
GGAGTGAAAGATTTGAAAAATCTTCCACTCTTACCCCTTTTGATAATCCAGAAATTTCCTCTTTTTCTAAGTATAGACAAGAATACTTCAAATATTCATGTAATATAAAAAAAGAGAGAGACATATATTGTAACGGAATATGGAAGAACGGAGATTGATTATGGATAACTATATGGGCGGTATTATGATTGTGGGAGCTTGTATTTTTGTGCTGATGATAAGTGCTTTCAGGAAAAAGAAAGAATGGATTATTAATTTTATATTTCGCTCGGTAATCGGGACAGTGGCAATTTTTTTTATGAACGGGTTTCTTGTATCTCAGGGTCTGTCCATTGCAATAGGTATTAATCCAATTACTGTGTTAACTTCCGGGATATTAGGAATTCCGGGTCTTATTATGCTATATGGCATAAATCTGTACAAATTTTTATGAAAAGCTGATAAAGTTTTATTCTTTGCCTTAAAAGGCTGGACAAGAAAGATATTTCATTCTATAATTCATTTAACAGTTCAGAACTTTCAAATATCTGGCAGCTGGATGCCTGATTGTCAAAGGAACATAAGTCGTTCCAATTTTCAAACTGGTTTACTAACAAAATATGCAATGAAATAGAAAGGGTGATGTGTATTATTATTTTATTTTTATTATTAACAGTGGCAGCGGTCACAGACCTGATGTTTGATAAAATATATAACGGATGGGTGTTTGCCGCAATGGCAGCAGGTTTGACATATGCGGTCTGGCAGGGCGGAGGAAGCGGTTTTATACAAGCATTGGTTTCCATGACAGTTCCGATACTTCTTCTATATCCCTTATTTATGATTGGAGGATTAGGGGCGGGGGATATTAAGCTTTTAGCTGCTGCCGGGTGTTTTCTGACTGTTAAGGAAATAGTCATATGTCTTGGAATATCTTTTTTGCTTGGTGCAATTTTTTCTATATTGAAAATGGCTGCAGAAAAAAATTTTTTGCAGCGTATGAATTATTTGATATCATATATTTTTGACGTTTTTAAAAGCAGAGAATGGAAATTTTATGAGCAGGATTTGAAAGACAAAAAAGGAAAAATCCATTTTTCCCTTCCGGTTTTGCTTGGTGTAGTAATGTATAAAGGAGGAATACATTGGTAAAAAAATTTTTGGCGATATGTGACAAGGAGGAAACCTATCTGAAGCACATGACGGATTATCTGGAAAGGAAGAATATGCAGCCTTTTATAATCCGCGCATTTACAGATACAAGACAATTGGAAAAGTTTGTTGAGAATCATGAAGCGGAACTACTGCTGATTGCTGAAAATGCTTATAAAGAAGAGATAAGGAAATTACCCATAAAACATGTATTGATTTTAAACGAAAGCGGGAATCAGGCCGGTCAGGATGTGGAAAATATTAATAAATACCAGTCCTCGGAAAAGGTTTATCAGGCAGTGATGAATAAATACATGGAAGGAAAGGATGGAACTGTACAAAGAATAAATGCGGGAAACCGAATGAAAATCATTGGAAATTACTCTCCGGTGGGAAGATGCATGCAGACTACCTTTGCACTTAGCATGGGACAGCTTCTGGCAAAAAAAAATAAAACACTGTATTTGAATTTTGAAAGTTATTCCGGATTTGCCTACTTATTAAATAAAAACTTTTCCATGGATATTACAGACGTGCTGTATTATTTTAACTGTGAAAAAGAAAAGCTGGTCTATAGACTGGAAAACATGATACAGAACATAAATGGTCTGGATTATATTCCTCCCGTATTGTCATACCAAGATTTAGAGGAAATTAACGGTCAAAATTGGATAGAATTGTTCCGGGAAATAGAAAAAGTGTCAGAGTATGAGTATTTGATTCTGGATTTATCAGACCAGATGAAAGGATTATTCGATGTATTAAGGGAATGTTTCCGGGTATTTACGATTACAAGAGAGGATGGATTTGCCGCAGCAAAGATTCATCAATATGAGAAAGTGATGCAGATGATGCATTATGAGGATATTGCAATAAAAACAAAAAAATGGGTGCTGCCGGAATTTTATCAGCTTCCGCCCAGATTAGAGCAGCTGACATATGGGGAAATGGCAGCTTATGTGGGAAAAATAATAAAGGAAGATATTTATGGATATGAAGAATGAAGAATGCAAAAAAAGGCTTCAGGAAGCAATTTTGGAAAGGCTTGATTTTTCAAGGAATATGCCGGATGAGGAAATAAAGGATATTATTGACGAATTGATTATTGCACAAAGCAAGGAATCTTATATAGACCTTAAAAATAAAAAACGGCTGAGACAAGAACTTTTTTATTCTATACGAAAGTTGGATATTCTGCAGGAATTGATTGATAATCCAAGTATTACGGAAATTATGATTAATGGTACAGAAGAGATTTTTATTGAAAAAGCAGGGCAGATTATGCCATATGGAGTGTGCTTTGAATCAAAAGAGAAGCTGGAAGATGTGATACAACGGATTGTATCAGGCTGCAACCGGACGATAAATGAGGCTTCGCCTATTGTAGATGCCCGCTTGGAAAACGGTTCCCGTGTCAATATTGTTTTAAGTCCGGTGGCACTAAACGGTCCTATAGTAACTATACGGAGATTTTCGGATCAGCCTATAGGGATGAAGGAACTAAAGGAGTTGGGAAGTATTACCGAGGAGGCAGATTTGTTTTTATCAAAGCTGGTAAAGGCAAAATATAATATTTTTATAAGCGGCGGTACCGGTTCTGGAAAAACTACATTTTTAAATGCATTGGCTTCCTATATTCCTAAAGACGAAAGAATTATAACTATTGAAGACAATGCAGAACTGCAAATTAGAAATGTACCTAATATAGTTCGTTTAGAAACGCGGAATGCCAACGTGGAGGGATGCAGGCCTATCGGAATCCGGGATTTGATTAAGACAAGCCTGCGCATGCGGCCGGACAGAATTATTGTGGGTGAAGTAAGGGGCGGTGAGGCGATTGACATGATGCAGTGTTTGAATACGGGGCATGACGGTTCCATGTCTACAGGGCATGCAAACAGCGCTAAAGACATGCTAAGTAGGCTGGAAACAATGGTTTTAATGGGAATGGAACTTCCGTTAGCAGCAATCCGGCAGCAAATTGCTTCTGGGTTGGATATTATAATCCACTTAGGGCGCCTTAGGGACAAAAGCAGGAAAGTCCTTGAGATTTCGGAAATTGAAGGTATGGAGGCAAATGAAATAAAAGTCAGAATCTTATATCAATTTGAAGAAGAGGGAGAAGACGAAGATGGAGGCATAAAGGGCATGTTAATGAAAAAGGAGGAACTGAAGGATGTGTGCAAACTTAAAGCGGCAGGGATTCCGATTTAATTTCTTACATAAAAAAATACCGGATAACAGCAGCGGTCTTGACAGAAGGGATAATTTAAGCTGTATTTTAGAAGGCGTAGGCATTATGTTTCTTTTCGCATGGTTCTTTTACCGGTCCGTTTTCGTTTTGCCTTTTTTGATTCCGGTTGGTATGTTTTATCAAAAAGAAAAAAAGAAGCGTTTGTGGAAAAAAAGAAAAAGGGAAATAGCAGTTCAGTTTAAAGATGCAATTCTTGCGGTGTCCGCCAATCAAAAGGCAGGATATTCCGTCGAAAATTCTTTTATACAATCCTATGATGATATAGCACTTTTATATGGGAAAGAAAGTATGATATGTACGGAATTATATACGGTTATAGCAGGGCTGAAAAATAATATACCGATAGAGGAATTATTACATAATTTTGGAAAACGAAGCGATATTGAGGATATTATAGAGTTTTCCCAAGTATTTGCAGTAGCGAAACGAAGCGGGGGAAATTTAACGGAAATTATAGAAAGAAGCGTATCTGTGATAGAGGATAAAGTGGAAACAGAAAGAGAAATACAAACGGTAATCAGCGCAAGACAAATGGAACAGAAAATTATGAATATAGTTCCTTTTGGTATTCTGCTGTATATCAGTGCTGCATCGAAAGGCTTTTTCGATGTGCTGTATAAAAATGTGGCGGGTATCATCATTATGAGTATATGTATGGCAGCTTATATAGGGGCAGTCTGGCTGTCAAATAGGATTGTGGATATTGAGGTATAAGGTTGAAAGAAAATCGTTTTCAACTATTGGTTTTGAGTCCGCTGAGGCGGGTATGGGGTATAAGAATGATTGTTTTATATGGAGCAGTATTGGCGGCTTATTTCATTTTGTTTCTTCTTCTGATAAAAGAAGGTATGATTTTTTGCAGAAATAACAGAAAAGATATTGCAAGGCAGGATATATTTGGGAAGATGGCAGATTACATTTATCAATTATGTTTAAAGCATAAGATATTGCGTCAAACGAATGTTAGAAAAAGCCTTGGTATATTGCACCCGGGAATCGGAGGTAAGGAGGAACGGGAAAGAAAATATCTTCATCAGTTTTATGTGAATAAAATCCGGTATTTTCTATTGTTCATTTTTATAGGAGATGTACTGGCTATAGGTCTATTTATCAGCAGCCGGATGAGCGGAAGTATGACAGAGGGAAAATATATAAGCAGAAATGCTTACGGAATGGGAAACAAGGAAGTGGATTTAGAGGTGCAGATAGACAGTAATCAGGGAAAAATACGGCAGAATTTTGCAGTAACCTTAGAAGAACAAAGATATGAAGATATATTGGTAAAGCGGATGGCAAAGGAAATAACAGAACTTTTACCCGATATGATACAAGGTGTCAATGCATCAATAGAGGAGGTGAGAAATGATTTAAATTTGGTGCGGAGTGTGCAAGGCTATCCATTTCAGATTATGTGGGAAAGCGATGATTATTCGCTTGTGCATTCCGATGGTACTGTAATGAATGAAGAAATAGGAGAAGAGGGGAAAATTGTCAGTTTAACAGCGATTCTTACCTATGGAGATTACAAAGAAGAATATATTTTTCCCGTATATATTTTTCCGCCGCTATATTCGGAAGAGGAATTAATAAAGAAAAAAATAGATAAATGGATTGTAAAACAAGAAGAAGGGAACCGTTATAAAGAAAAATTGGAATTGCCGGAAATGATAGAAGGCAGACAATTGATTTGGAGTGAACGGATAGAGGATAACAGCGGATATATCTTTTTGCTGGTATGCGTCGGCGCATGCATGGCTTATTTATTGCAGGATAGGGGTCTGAAAGAAAAAATCTCACAAAGAAATCGTCAGATGCTTATAGATTATCCCCAGCTTATCAGTAAGTTAATGCTTTATTTAGGTGCCGGAATGACAATCCGTAATGCGTTTCAGAGAATCGCTCATTATTATAATAAAGAAAAACAAGAAACAGGAAAATTGCATTATGTATATGAAGAAATGCTGCTTATATGTCATGAATTGGACAGTGGAATTTCCGAAGCAGCAGCTTATGAACATTTTGGAAAAAAATGCCGGCTTCCGCAATACACGAAGTTATCTAATATTCTAATACAAAATCTGAAGAAAGGCAGCAACAGTATTTTAAATGCTCTACGTCAAGAAGCAGAAAACGCTTTTGAAGAACGTAAAAGTATAGCAAGAAAGCTGGGAGAGGAGGCAGGGACAAAACTGCTTTTGCCGATGATGCTGATGTTTGGAATAGTTATGATACTAATTATGATACCAGCATACTTTTCATTTGCTGTTTGAAAAGATGAGCTGACTAAAAATACAGATAGGCAATTGCGAAACACGGTGATTCTGCAC
>DNJW01000069.1 GCA_003488965.1 Lachnospiraceae bacterium
AAATGGTGTGGGAAGTTTGAGTCATATATCCGGCTACGGCCTTTACTGCACCCGCGTCCGGAGGGTTCTGCAGGGCTGGGCGGAGGAAAGCCGTCAGATTAGACACCGGGAATACCATGTACAGATGATTACCGAACAAGTCCATTTGGTGAACGGCATTTTTGGCATAGTGCCAAAACAGAACGCGGATGATTCCGCAGAGATTCCGTTTGAGATAGTGGTCTGTATGTATAACGGCATGGCGGAATGCATCCATATCTACGGAACGGGTCCTGAAAGGCTTCTGTTTAAAGTGCGGAGCTTTCATGAAGAAACCTGGTTTCTGGAAGGTGCGGAGATACTTTATATTGAATCTTCCCATAACAATGTAATATGGCATTGCCGGAAATACCAGGTGGAAAGCAGGGATAGCCTTAAGCGTCTGGGGCAATGTCTTCCGGAGGCTTTTGTGCGTATCCATAGATGCTATATTGTCAATGTGGGGCAGATACATAAAATAAGCGGCAATGAGGTGGAGATGACGAACGGGGATGTTTTAACGATTCCGGCAAGGAACGGTGCAAAAATACAGCAGGAAATACTGGAAAAGGTGGAGAATAAACTTTTATCCCCGGACAGATATACATTCCTCCCGGAAAATGGAAATTAATCATGCTGCCGTATTATGATTTTCATTGTAACAGACAGTTATAGTAAACGACATAACAAATTTCTAATGTCGTTAACTATAGGATTCAACAGCCAAAACAGAAAGCGGAGGAATGGTTATGGCAATGGAGTATGAGGTAAATAATGAGAAAAAATTAGTGGTCAAACTGGGCGCAAAAAGCGAGTGTTATGATCTTGAAAAGACTATGAGCGAAAACGCGCTTATTGTGAAGGAGGAAAAGAGGGATATTCTGCACCAGATGGATTTGCCTGCGGTGATTTCCAATCTGGATAACACGGTTGACTTGCTGAATATTTCTTATCATGCGGTATACGGCTTTCCGGAGTATAAGCAAGTGTTTAATCTGCAATATACGGTGATGAATTTGAATGACCAAGGGATTCTTGTGGTGACAGGATTTAAGGACAAGTCCGCAAAAATCATAGTGGAACTGCAGGGTGTTTACCGATACCTGCTAAAAGGTATAGAGACCATGGCTATTGATAAGCTGGAGCGTTTTGCAGACATGGCGGCGGATATGAGCGCACAGGCGGAGGAAATGGCGGAGGGATACCAGAATGCTGCGGATAATACGGCTGATGTCTTAAAGAGTGTTATGGAACAGAATGCTGCGCAGATAGAAAAAAATGCAGAGCTTGAGAAGATGCAGAAGGAGCTGGAGGCATCTCAGGAAAGTGTGGAAGCAATCCAGAAATCGGTAGAAGAAAGTCTGATGAATCTGGAGAAAGAATACAGCCGGTTAGTTAAGGTGGACGACGATGAGCGGAGCCACAAACGTACGATGGATATCATGGGCGCTGTATTCGGGCTGCTTGGCGCTGCCACCTCGGCGGTATCGGATGTAGTGGGTTCGAAGAGCGAAGGCGGTCCGGGCAAGAATGACCAGAGCCAGGAAGAGTATGACAAAGCGAAAAAGAAGAAAGAGGAACTAGAGGAGCAAATCAAGGAAACCGAAGAGGAAATTAAAACCTTAGAGGAAAAAGTGAAAGAACTGGCTGCTAAGAAGGACAGCGCGGAAGGGGACGAAAAGGAAGAACTGACAAAAGAGTTCAACGTTGCCAGAGCCGAAGTCAGTGCGGCAAGGCAGAAAAAGGAAGACTTGGAAATCAAGAAAAAAGCTGCCGGAGATACGTTAAGCAGACTGGGCAGCGCATTGAGCGAACAGGGAGCGAAGATACAGCAGCAGGCTGCTTCTGACGGGGAAGCCAGCCAGACCAGGGCGGCACAGATGAGCGAAATCTACGCAGAGATAATGAGACTGGAGAAGCAGAAAACGGAACAAGTGGGATTGCTGGCAAAATATGCAAAGCAGATGGAAGCTACCGTTATCGACCGGCAGTCCACAGAAGCGGCAATCCAGTCACTGATTCTGGCTATTTCCTGCCTGAAGAAATCGGTGGTGGCATTAAAGGATATCGCTATGTTCTGGTCGTCTTTGGAAAGAAGCTGCAAAATGTTGGCGGATAATTCTCTGAAAAAAGATATTATAGCTCTGCAGTCGGTGGATAAGGCAACCCGTATTGAGGTATATCAGAGTACGGAAATCATGTATCCAATTGCTTCTTATATGGCGAAATGGGTGGCTGTTTCATCGGTCAGTCAGGAGTATCTGGCAGCGGCCGAGAAAACAAGATTCCATTTGAACGATACGATTGCCAATGCAGATTCCAAAGATATGTCGCAGAAAGAGCATTGGGAACTGGCATCTAGGCTGGCAGGGGAAATAGGAGACAAACTGACCAGACAGATAACACAGAAATAGCAAAGATTTGTGCCGGAGCGTTATAAATAAGCCCTGATGAACTCATTGCGGAAACGCTCCGGAATGGAGGCAGGAATGGAAAAAGGAGAATTTATCAAATATCTTGGTGCGATGCGTACCGTGTTTGACGCAGTTTCGGCAGCAGCTTCATCTTTGATGGAGATGAATGCCATGAATGTTTCGCCGACGGAAGAAGAAAGCGGACGGCTTCAGTCCGCTTTTGAAGAAATTTCCGGTCATATATGCCGGCTAAGGGACGATGCCCGGAAAAAGGTCAGCGAATACCGGGCAAAACAAGAGGCAAGTGCCGCTGCATCCAAAAAGGCTATGGAAGAATATACGGAAATGCAGAAAAAACTGATTTTGCTGGAAAAAGAAAATGGGGATGCAAAGGTGGAATTGGCACAAAAATCTGCTGAGAGGGAAACCAGAGAGAGGGAATGCAAGGAAGCAGAGAGAAGGCTGGCAGAGGTTCGCAGACGGAAAGAGGAAGAGGTAGAGAAGTCACGGAAAAAGCAGAACGATTTGAAAAACTGGTTCTGGGTTCCGGGGTATGGGCTGTATCTGGCTATTGATACCCTGGTGAATGAACTGAATAACGAAATCGGCTCTCTGAATGCACGGCTGGAGCGGGAGCGCCGCTTTATGGAGGAACTGGAATGTCAGTATAAGAAAATCCAACGGGAGGTGGAAGAAAGAGAACAAGAGGGGAAGCAGATCAAAGAAAAGATGGCAGCTCATATAAAACAGATGGAATGTCAGAATGACTTGGTTCATGCCTGCAAGCAACAGCTCTTGTACTGGGAAGATTTCTATATGCAGATGTCAAGACTGGAAGAAAAGCTAAAATCAGAGGCAGGCAGTCCGGACATGCTTTATGAGCTTGTATCGCTGATGGAGACATTCGAGGATGCAGCAAAGGAGCAGGCCGGTGCGTAAAAGGAATTTTTTGAAGTATGCTATGGCTGCCGCAGTTATGGCGGCGTCCATAACTATGGCAGTATATGCAGCGCCCGGTGCCGGGCAGGAATCCATAGAATTCATTGTCAATCAGGGGCTGGGCATGGGTATGGACAGGACGGACGGAAGCTATTATCCGATGAATCTGTTGGCGGCGGAAAGAAATACCGGTTTTTTTGTCAGAATAGAGCCGCAAATGCTGCAGGAGGAGGGCGGAGCGCCTCTGCTGCTGATTTCGAATGATGCCGGCATATGGTATTTTGAGGACAGTGAATATCTGAAGGAATATGGATTGCTTTCTTTTGATACATCAGCGAAGAAGGTATGGGATGCGGGGCAATATGATGTTCAAATTGACTTTCCTTACGGAAACCGTCTGGAGGAAGAGATTATTTTCCGTGAAATGAAAGACATCGAAATATGGATTGTTCCCATAGACGGATTCTACAGCGGTGCGGTAAAGAAGGCAGGGGAGTTTGACAGTTCCCTATGCGCTTATACCAGCAAAGTCTATCCTGTGGGCGTAAATGATTTGAAATGGAATATTGACAGCGGAGAAAAAATTGCTTTTGAGGAGTCAAAATATGATTTGAATACCTCCATAGGCAGACTAAGGGTATGGAAATATTTAAAAGAGCTGCGTGAAGAGAACGGTTCGGATATGGTCATCGGTATTGTAGCGGAAAATATGAAAAAAGAGCCTTCCGCCAAAGAAGCGGCGGTTACGGGATTTACCTTTGGGGATGATGTCAGCGTTATTTCCTTGGAAGATGGCTGCCCGTCTGTGACCATAGCCCACGAAATCGGTCATTGCCTGTTTCTTGGAGATGAATATGAGAACGGGACTTCCTCTGTCTCCATGAATATGGTGCCTTATCAAATGAAAGGAAAGAACCGCTTTTCCTTGCTGGAAACGGCGGAAGGAACCAACCCTTACATTATAGGCGGAACAGCAGACGCAGCGCAGGGGTCGGGCACCATTGTCTATGCAGAGCAATATCCGTATGATATTTTTTCCGGGGAATTGATTGCCCATGACATGACCAGTTTTATGGGTCTGTCCGGTTATCCGGAGCAGGAATACTGGGTGACGGCACAGATATGGGAGGCGGTTTATCAGGAGCTTGCCGAGACTGATTAAATAATATAGGTAATTGCGAAACACTAAGTTGTGAGAATATTCTGACA